>CABURR010000011.1 GCA_902493985.1 uncultured Collinsella sp.
ACGGGTCAAGATGCACTAGGCCTGGACGAAGTCCGGGCCCGCGCCTTTAGACGCGAGCCCGGGGCCCGTGGGTTATACCCTAAGAGCAAACCACCCTTTTTAAGGGTGGTTCTGATTTGATTGCTGGAATGTGCTGCTCCAGGGTGGTTGGACGCTCTTTAACCAGATGCCGTTGCTGTTTTGCGTAGCGTTGCCAATCTCGCTCGCGAACAAGCAGAACGCTCGCTGCTGCATGGAGGCTTTGGCCATCTACCTTACCTTCAACTACTTTGTAAGCACAATCTTGGGGCAGTGGGGCCCTGTCTTTGGTGTCGACTATTCTGTCGAGGCGGGCAGCGGTACTGGTCTTGCCACTATCGCAAGCATCAAAACGCTTGACATGGGCATCATGGGTGCGCTCATTATCTCTGGTATCGCCACGATGCTGCATAACAAGTTCTTCGACACCGAACTTCCTGAGTGGCTGGGCGTGTTCTCGGGTTCCGTGTTCATCTATATGATCGGTTTCTTCGTTATGGTTCCGGTCGCTCTTATCGCCTGCCTGGTGTGGCCGCATGTTCAGGCTGCTATCTCTGCCTTCCAGGGATTCATCCTTTCCGCCGGTACGTTTGGCGTGGGTGTCTTTGCTTTCTTCGAGCGCGTGCTGATCCCTACAGGCCTGCACCACTTTATCTATACGCCGTTCTATTACGACAACGCGGCGGTCAACGGCGGCATCTTTGCTGCTTGGGCCAACATCCTGCCCCAACTGGCTGCCGATCCGAGCATTGCTCTTAAGGATGCCGCACCCTGGGCTGCCTATACCTGCCCTGGTTGGACTAAGGTCTTCGGCTCGCTTGGCGTCGCCATTGCGTTTTATATGACCGCCAAACCCGAGCGCAAGCAGCGCGTCAAGGCTCTGCTGATCCCGGTCACCCTTACCGCCATGCTCTGCGGTATCACCGAGCCGCTTGACTTCACCTTCCTGTTCATCGCGCCCGGCCTGTTCGTCGTCCACTGCGTGCTCGGAGCGCTCGGCTGCATGGCTCAAAACCTCCTTGGCGTCGTAGGCATCTTCGACGGCGGCATCATCTCGATGCTCTCGTGGGACTGGCTGCCCCTTTGGGCCGCACACGGTCTGCAGTACGCCATCTCCATCCTTGTCGGTCTGTGCTTTACCGCCCTTTGGGTCGTGGTCTTCCGTTTCCTGATCGTCAAGTTCGACTTTAAGACCCCCGGTCGCGAGGATGACGATGTTGAGGTCGAGCTCAAGTCCAAGGCCGACTACAAGCAAAAGCAGGGCGGTGCTGCTGCTGGCAAATCGGTCGCCCAGAGTAAAGATGATGAGCGCTTGGTGCTTGCCGAGAACATCCTCGATCTGCTCGGTGGCGCGGATAACATCATCGATGTAACGAACTGCGCTACCCGTCTGCGCGTTAACGTCAAGGACAAGAGCGTCGTTGCACCCGAGGCTTCCTTCAAGGCGATCGGTACGCATGGCTTGGTGGTCCAAGGTCAGTCAATCCAGGTCATCATCGGCCTTAGCGTCCCGCAGGTTCGCGAGAAGTTCGAGAGTCTTCTGAAGTTCGAGAGTCTTCTGTAAACCATCGTCCATCGAAACAATCGGCCTTGCAGAGCCGGTATGCACCGCAAGGCCGATTCTAGAGATAAAAAACTCCACTTCTAGGTAACAATTCCAAACCGTGCAGGCCGCGTACGGGGATGGATTGAGCAAGCGGCCAGAATGAGGAGGACATCATGTCCAAGAAAAACTATGCCGTGACCATTGCCGGCGGTGGCTCTACCTTCACCCCGGGCATCGCTCTGATGCTGCTTGAGGAGCGCGACCGCTTCCCGGTCAACAAGGTGACCTTCTACGACAACAACGCCGAGCGCCAGGAGACCGTGGCCAAGGCCTGCGAGATCTACTTCCACGAGAACGCCCCCGAGGTTGAGTTTAGCTACACCACCGACCCCGAGACCGCATTCACCGGTACTGACTTCGTTCTCGCTCACATCCGCGTTGGCCTGTACGCTATGCGTGAGCTCGACGAGAAGATTCCTCTCAAGTACGGCTGCGTTGGCCAAGAGACCTGCGGTGCCGGCGGTATCGCCTACGGCATGCGCTCCATCGGTGGTGTCATCGAGATCCTCGACTACATGGAGAAGTACAGCCCCAACGCCTGGATGCTCAACTACTCCAACCCCGCGGCCATCGTCGCCGAGGCCTGCCGCGTGCTGCGCCCCAACAGCCGCATTATCAACATCTGCGACATGCCGATCGACCTCATGGATAAGATGAGCCGTATGTGTGGCATCAAGGATCGTCGCGAGCTGCAGTATAGCTACTACGGCCTCAACCACTTTGGTTGGTGGAGCAAAATCTACGACAAGGATGGCAACGACCTCATGCCGCAGATTAAGGAGCACATGGCTAAGAACGGCTACCTGGACGGCATCGAGCACGAGGCCGGTAAGGAGCAGCATGTCGAGGAGAGCTGGATTCACACCTTCGGCAAGGCCAAGGATGTCTATGCTGTCGATCCCGAGACGATTCCCAATACCTACCTCAAGTATTACCTGTACCCGGACTATGTCGTCGAGACGTCTGACCCCAACTACACTCGCGCCAATGAGGTTATGGACGGCCGCGAGAAGAAGGTCTTTGGCGCTTGCCGCGACATCATCGCCAAGGGTACGGCTAAAGACGGCGGCTTTGAGCCAGATGTACATGCCAACTACATCGTCGACCTTGCCTGCGCACTGGCCGAGAACACGCTCGAGCGCTTCCTGCTGATCGTCCCCAACGATGGCGCTGTGCCCAACTTCGACCCGACGGCCATGGTCGAGGTGCCTTGCATCGTCGGTTCCAACGGCTTTGAGAAGATCTGCCAGGGCCCGATTCCGCAGTTCCAGAAGGGCCTGATGGAGCAGCAGGTTTCCGTCGAGAAGCTCGTTGTCCAGGCTTGGGTCGAGGGCAGCTACCAGAAGCTCTGGCAGGCACTCACGCTCTCCAAGACCATTCCTTCGGCAAGCGTTGCCAAGCAGATCCTGGACGAGCTCATCGAGGCCAACAAGGATTTCTGGCCCGAGCTTAAGTAAGGACTGCAGTCTCGAACTCTCACGCATCTCTGCTTCATTTGCGCCGCCGTGGCGTCCGGGTTCGCCCAGATGCTGCGGCGGCGCTATACTTATGCAGTTTGAAGTACCTGTACCAAAAGGAGCTGTCGTGTCCCTTTCCATCGGTATCGTGGGCCTGCCCAACGTGGGCAAGTCGACGCTGTTCACCGCGCTTACCAAAAAGACTGGCCTTGCCGCCAACTACCCGTTTGCCACAATCGACCCCAACGTGGGTATCGTCGATGTGCCCGATAGCCGCCTGCAAAAGCTCGCCGACATCGTCAACCCCGGCCGCATTGTGCCGGCTACGGTCGAGTTTGTCGACATCGCAGGTCTGGTGAAGGGCGCTAACGAGGGCGAGGGCCTGGGCAACCAGTTCTTGGCAAACATCCGCGAGACCGACGCTATCTGCGAGGTCGTGCGCTACTTTAAGGACCCCAACGTCATGCGTGAGGTGGGCCGCACGGGCGAGTTCGTCGATCCCGCCGGCGATGCCGACACCATCATGACCGAGCTCATCCTGGCCGACATGGGCACGCTCGAGAAGCAGCTGCCCAAGCTCGAGAAGGAGGCCAAGCGCGACAAGGAGCTCATGCCCAAGTTTGAGGTCGCCAAGCGCCTGCTTGCCTGGCTCAACGAGGGCAAGCGCGCCGCGTCCATGGAGATGACCGACGAGGAGCGCGCCGCTGCCAAGGGCTTGTTCCTGCTCACCATGAAGCCCATCCTGTATGTGGCCAACGTAGACGAGGACATGCTCAACGAGGACCTGGCGCCCATTGATGGCGTCAAGCCGCTGCCGATCTGCGCCAAGATCGAGGCCGAGCTTTCCGAGCTCGATCCCGAGGATGCCGCCGACTACCTGGAGAGCCTGGGCCTGGAGCAGCCCGGTCTGGACGTGCTCGCTCAGGCTGCCTATAAGCTGCTCGGTCTGCAGTCGTTCTTTACGGCTGGCGAGATGGAGGTCAAGGCCTGGACGGTTCGTCAGGGCGCGACCGCCCCGCAGGCCGCCGGCGTCATCCACACCGATTTTGAACGCGGCTTTATTAAGGCCGAGGTCATTGGTTACGACGACTACATCGAGCTCGGTGGCGAGCAGGGCGCCAAGGCTGCCGGCAAGCTGCGCATCGAGGGCAAGGACTATGTCATGGCCGATGGCGACGTCGTGCACTTCCGCTTTAACGTGTAAGGACGGCGCATATGTTTAAATATGGCAAAAAAGCTGGCTACATGGGTATTGCGCTGCTCGTACTTGCGGTGATTCCGCTGGTGGTCGCAGCGTGTGTTATCCCCAACATTGGTCCCGAGGTGGCAACGAAGTTTAATGCCGCCGGCGAGGCGACGCGCTGGGGCAAGAGCTATGAGTTGCTGGCACTGCCGGTGCTCAACCTGCTGCTGAGCGTGGCGACGTACTTTACGGCAGGACGCCAGGCTAAAAACAATGACGACTCCGCCGCCATGGCGCGCATCGTGTGCGAGCGCTACCTGCGCAACGGCTGCATCACGGGTGTGTTCCTCAACGTGGTCAACGTTTACTTTATGTACTCGGCGATTACCGGAACGGGCTTTGGCTTTGGTTTCTAGCTTGTCCTTTTAGGCAACGAGCCTGCACATATATTCAATGGCTGCTGCGAGGCCGCCGCTCGATCGTGGTTTAAAGACCATGTCGGCGGCGGTCTCGTTTTCGTATCCGGCGCCACGAAGGGCGAGTGCGATACCGGCTTCTAGAAGGAGCGGCAGGCCGCGTTGGCTGGTTGCGATTACGGCAGCTTGATTGAGCGAGCAGCTGTGCGCTTGGCATTGGATGGCAAGTTCACCTTGCGCCGGGCAAGGGACCAGAACGGCGGAGACGCGACTTGATAGCAATGCAAATGCCGTGCGCTCATCGGGTGAAAGGCATTCGGCTTCAACGATGACGAGCTTGGGCGGTGCGCTGTTTGTGCGAAGCGTAGTTCGGTGCATGCGGACCGAAGAACCCGACATAGAAAACTCCTGTGTATTCGGCAAAACGTAAACTATAGTTTACGTTTATGTTCGGCTCCATTTCAAACTCGGCTGCATGGACGAACGTGCGAAACAGATTCTTGGCAGGCGGGTCGAAGAGACACGCAGGGACCTTGGTATCTCCAAGGTTGATTTTTGTGTGGCGACAGGAATCAGCCGCCCCTACCTCGACCGAATCGAAGATGGGACGGCAAATTTCACGCTCAAGGTTCTATTTAAGATCGCGCCCGCACTCGGCATGACGGTGTCAGAGCTTCTCGAGGGTATCGAATAGAAGATGCCTATTGACCGGTGGTTACACCATCGGGATGCGGTCGTGGTTGACTTGGCTGTAGAACAGGCGCTGGATCTCGGTGGCATCGCGTGACTGGCCGAGTGCCCACATGGTCTTGGCCACGAGCGTCTCGGTGGTCATGTCGTCGCCGCGCAGAATGCCCGGATGATCGGCGTAAGCACGGCCGACCTCATAAACGCCCAGATCGAGGCCCTCTTCGGGGACCTGCGTGGTCATAACGACGGTGCGACCCGAATCGACCCAGTGGAAAATTGCCTCTTGGAACGACTCGCCCGACTCACCAAACTCGGGGATACCGCCAATGCCAAAGGTCTCAAGAATTACAGCATCGTAGCTATCGGCTAGGGCGTCCAGGATACCTGGGTTCACGCCGGGCGTCAGCTTAAGGACAAACACGCGCGGGTCGATGCTGTCGTAGAAACGCACCGGGTTTTCGCCCTGATGAGTGCCGTGAAGCCCGTTGCGCACAATGCGGTCGTTGCGGATGTAGGCAATGGGCGGATAGTTGACGCTAATGAACGCGTTAAAGCTCATGGTGCGCTGCTTGCGGGCGCGCGTGCCGGCAATGGCGACGCCGCCAAACACGATCGAGACGTCGTGCGAATGCTCGTCGAGCGCATAGAGCAGGCTCTGGTACAGATTGAGCTTGGCATCGGTAAAGGGGTTGCCCATGGGCTTTTGCGAGCCGGTGAGTACGATGGGCTTGGGGCTGTCCTGAATCAGATAGGAAAGTGCTGCCGCGGTATAGCTCATGGTGTCGGTGCCGTGCAGAATCACGAAGCCGTCGTGGTCGGCATAGCCTTCGACGATGACGTCGCGGATACGCATCCAGTCACTGGGACGCATATTGGTGCTGTCGATGTTCATGGGCTGCACGACGTCGAGCTCGCAGAGGCCCGAGATCTCGGGGACGCTCTGGGCGAGCTCCTCACCGGTCAGGGCGGGGGAGAGGCCGTTGCCGTCCTCGGTCGATGCGATGGTGCCGCCCGTGGCGATGAGAAGGATGCGCTTCATGCTGGTATTCCTATCGTATTTGCCGCCGCAGAGGCGGAGTCGTTCGGCAGTATTGTGGCACAGGGCGTCCAATGTTCAAACGTATTACATCATCCGTAACGTTTGGTAACACTTCAATTGCCGTCAAATAGGGGCCCTGGTCGTGCGTTTGCCGTGCGCTGATGGCTGCGAGGGACGAGAAACCCCATATAACGTGTACACTATGGAGGTTATTTTCGTTCATTCACGCGGGTGGGCACCGGCTCCCCGCCAACAAGAGGGGGATACCATGGATCAAAAGGCTTCCGCAAAGGTCCTCGTACTCGACTTTGGTGCGCAGTACGGTCAGCTCATTGCCCGTCGCGTCCGCGACCTCAACGTGTATTCCGAGATTGTTCCCTGCGACATATCGGCCGATGAGATTCGCGAGATGAACGCCTCTGCGCTCATCCTTTCTGGCGGCCCGGCCTCCGTGTACGCCGAGGACGCTCCGTCCATCGACCCCGCCATCTTTGACCTGGGCCTTCCCGTCTTGGGCTTCTGCTACGGCCATCAGATCACGGCAGTGACGCTCGGCGGCAAGGTCGGTCACTCCGAGGTGGGCGAGTACGGCCGCGCCACCATCACGCGCACGGCCGGCGCCAAGCTCTTTAACTCCACGCCCATGGAGCAGACCGTGTGGATGAGCCATCGCGACGCCGTTTCCGAGGTGCCCGAGGGCTTTACCGTTACCGCCAGCACCGACGTGTGCCCGGTTGCCGCCATGGAGTGCGTCGAGCGCAAGATCTTCACCACGCAGTTCCACCCCGAGGTCAAGCACTCCGAGTACGGCCAGCAGCTGCTGAGCAACTTCCTGTTTGAGATCTGCGGTCTGGAGCCCAATTGGAGCATGGACAACCTGGTCGAGACCATGACGGCCGAGTTCCGCGAGAAGGTCGGCGACGACCGCGTGATTCTGGCCCTGTCCGGCGGCGTCGACTCCTCCGTCGTGGCTGCGCTGGGCGCCCGCGCCGTGGGCAAGCAGATGACCTGCGTGTTCATCAACCACGGTCTGCTGCGCAAGGGCGAGCCCGAGCAGGTGGAGGAGGTCTTCACCAAGCAGTTTGACGTCGACTTTATCCACGTCCACGCCGAGGACCGTTATGCCGAGCTTCTGGCCGGCGTGACCGAGCCCGAGGAGAAGCGCCGCATCATCGGTACGCAGTTCTGGAAAGAGTTCTTCGCCGTGGCGCAGCAGCTCGAGACCGATGGCAAGCCGGTCAAGTACCTGGCTCAGGGCACCATCTACCCCGACATCATCGAGTCCGGCGCTCGCAAGACGGGTGGCAAGACGGCCACCATCAAGAGCCATCACAACCTGATCCCGTTCCCCGAGGGCGTGCACTTCGACCTTATCGAGCCGCTCGACCACTTCTTTAAGGACGAGGTCCGCGCGCTTGGCCTGGCACTGGGCCTGCCGGCTCACATCGTGTTCCGTCAGCCTTTCCCGGGCCCGGGTCTGGCCATCCGCGTCATCGGTGCGGTCGACAAGGAGAAGCTCGAGATCCTCAAGAACGCCGACGCCATCGTGCGCGAGGAGCTCGACGCCTACAACCAGCGTCTGTTTGAGCAGACCGGCGAGCGCAACTCCGAGCACAGCTGCTGGCAGTATTTCGCGGTCCTGCCCGACATCAAGTCCGTCGGCGTTATGGGCGACGAGCGCACCTATCAGCGCCCGATCATCCTGCGTGCCGTCGAGTCCAGCGATGCCATGACCGCCGACTGGGCCAAGCTGCCCTACGACGTGCTGGCCCGCATCTCCGGCCGCATCGTTGCCGAGGTCCCCGGCGCCAACCGCGTGTGCTACGACATCACGTCCAAGCCGCCCGCGACCATCGAGTGGGAGTAGAACAGACGTTCGATTCTATGCTATAGTGTTTGCCAATGGGCGCGGCTTCTTACGAATCCGCGCCCATTGCTATACTGGCCTTACGATGACGAGCTGACGATCATAGGCGCCATGCGTGCATTTGCGGCGGAACGGGGATATGCGCCCGACTTCTCCGAATCCCGCCTCTGTCACGAGATTTACCTCTCCGACCCGCGCAAGTACGCGCCGGAGAAGCTCAAGACCGTGATTCGCCATCCCATCAAGCCGATTTAGCGAAACGAGCGCCGCCGTGCGGTCCGGCTTTTGGGGTTTATCAATTGGTAGTCCGCGTCGATCGAGCAAGCTGCCCTGCCTCCCGGCAGGTGCGTAATCCCCTTGGTCGATCCGTCTCGAGGTGCGCTCTTTGCTCATCTTGTGGCGTGGAGTTACGATACTCCTAAAAGTGTAACCAGATTCGAGTTTTAGGAGCAGCTTTTGAAGGGTAGCAGACTCAGGAACCGCGATAGATACCTCGAGGAGGCGATGCTCTTCCGTGACACCGACCTCATCAAGGTGATCACGGGCGTGCGCAGGTGCGGCAAGTCGAGCCTTCTCGATCTAATTAGGATGACCATCGAGTCTGAGGGAGTCGCTGGCCGCGGCTTTGTGAGCGTCAACCTGGAAAGCAAGGGTACGGGCATCAAGACGGAGGACCAGCTTTATGATTACGTTCGCGGGCGCCTGTCGGACAAGGGTCGCACCTACGTTTTCATAGACGAGCCCCAGAGAATCGATGGCTGGCAGGATGCGGTCAACGCAATGAGGGTCGACTTCGATTGCGACATCTACCTCACGGGCTCGAATGCGTATCTTCTCTCGAGCGAGCTGGCCACCTATCTCTCCGGGCGCTACGTAGAGGTAAAGATGCTGCCCCTGTCCTTCTCCGAGTTCGCCGACTTTTGCGGAATCGAGTTCGTATCGGGAACTTCGGTGGCTCTCACTCCCGAGGGGGATCCCGTTCTCTTCGACGACATGCTTACTCGTTACCTTGAGTACGGGGGCATGCCAGCCATCGCATCCCTCTCGACGACCCAGGCGCAGCACTCGGCGTACATGTCCGGCGTCTACGAAGCCATCGCCGTGCGTGATATTGTCAACCGTGAGCGCGGGAAGGGCAAAAGTGCGGTGACTGACCCTTCCCTGCTGCGCCATGTGGCCGAATTCCTGGCGGACAACATCGGCAACGAGTGCTCGTCGAGTCGAATCGCCGGCGCGTTAACTTCTGCGGGGCCGAAGACCACGAACAAGACCGTTTCCTCGTATGTGGGTGCGCTTGAGGAGGCCTTCCTGTTCTATCGTGCCACGCGTTACGATTTGCACGGCAAGGCGCTCCTCAAGACGAACCCAAAGGAGTACATCGTCGACACCGGCTTCCGGACCTGGATGGCCGGCTATAGGGTCACGGATACTGGCCGCCTGTTCGAGAACGCCGTGTATCTCCAGCTGCTCTACGAAGGATGGAGCGTGCATGTGGGCAAGCTCTATGGCAAGGAAGTCGACTTCGTCGCGACGAAGGACGGGCGCGTGCTCTACGTGCAGGCGACTGACGAGATGTTCGCAAGCGAGACCAGGGAGCGAGAGATCGCCCCTCTGAAGTCGATACGAGACAACCACGAGAAGATCGTGGTCGTGAGGCAGGGTTCCTACGACACGGATATCGACGGCATCCGCATCGTGAGCGCGAGGGACTTTTTCCTCTAGGGCCATGCGATTCATCGCGAGGCAGTTAGGTCAAGTGAGAAACATGCCTGACATCGGTTTGCTGACGATCTAAAACAGTAAGGAGAAGCTTGGACAATCGCAAAATCGAGCAGAACGCGGTCAATGCTGTCAAGCAGGCTTTCGGCGATGTCGCTTGCGTCTATGCGTATATAGATGAGAACGACAAGACCGAATGCACCGACGGGCACCTGCAAGTCTACTCGTCTTCTTCCTTCACGATTGAGACCGTTGAAGGCCAGTTGCCGCTTCAGGTCAAGGGGACCACTTCGAAAAGAAAATCGGACCGACCTAAGCGGCAAGTTCGAGTTTCAGACCTCAAGCACTATCTCAACATTGCTGGAGGCTGCATCTATTTTTACGTCTACTGTGGGAGCGAGGCTCGTTCAGCGGAGGTTTTCTACAGACTTTTGCTTCCCTATGACCTAAAGAAGATTCTGGCCGATATTCCGGAGCAACAAGAGCGCATCTCTTTGCGTTTCGACCGGCTTCCATCAGACGCGGCGGAATTGACGCGGCTTGTCAGAAGGGCGGTCAAGGACAGAACAAAGCAGCGAGCAGTCGCTGGCATCGCCCCCAAGACAATCGAGGAATTTAAGGACGCCGGCCTTTGCTTTGATGAGTGCGAGTTTGGAATCGAGCTGCTCGAGGGCGAGTCGCCCGCAAGCTTGGCTCCATACAGGAACGGGCTGTATATCTACGGGAAGAGCCCCTGGGGAGAGCTGTATCCCTTGAATAAGCTTGAAAACATAGTTGGCGTCGCGATTGGGTCTCGGCATGACGTCAGCTCTGGTGATGTTTCCCTAAATGCGGTGGTCATGGCCGGAGAAAATGAGAATGGCGAGCACGTTTTCTTCAGGGGTTTCGACATATGTTTCTCCACCAACACAATCACCCTCAGCGAGACCGGAACTCTTGTCGAGCGCATGGAAGAGTTGGCCCTCATGCGCGCATTGATGCAAACCGGTACGCTTTCCATAGACGGAAGCGGCTTTGCTCGCGGGTGCAAGTTGAGCGGAGGCGACCTCGACGCCCTTGAGAGTCGATTGCAGTCGCTGGAGATTATCAAGCGGGTTGTCGACGCTCTTCATTACAAGCCAGAGCTCGACATCAGTGCGTTGACCACTCAGGATTTAAGAAACATCGAGACAATTTACAAGGGATTGGTTGAGAACGCACCCCTCCACTACAAGGATCGGCAAAACGGATTCGGATATATCAATCTGGGGAACCATCCGATTAAGCTCGTGTTTTACCAAGTATCTGAAGATATGTACCGAATGGTCGATGGGCTTCGACTGGATGACCTGACGGTCTCGGTGTTCTTCCGGGGCGAGGGGGATGCCCCCGTAGTCGTCGCACCTCTGTTCGTCCAAACGATGCAGGACTATATGAGGCTTGCCAATATCGATGCCGAGGTGTTTGCCGCTACGTTGAAGCAGTATCCAGTCACCGAAGTTAGCTCTGCCTACGTCAACGACAAGATGCTTGAAATGCTATCAGCCTACGATCAAGATGCGTGCTGTAAGGAAGAGTTGCTGAAATGCTGCGAGATGACCGTAGACGCCCTGGAAGCTTTTGCGGATCGAGAGGCAACCCTGATAAATCGATATCAAATTGCCGCTCGAAAGCGAGATCTTACTAGCGAGGAGAAATCTGAGTTAATGGCAATCCAGCTGAATTCAGATAGTGTGCTGTCGAAAGCATGCGCAGCAGCCTTGCGCGGAGACTCGGACATGGCCTCTGCGCTCAGAGCGTCACTTGACGAAGAGGCACGAACGACGCTCGGCTCATGGCCGATCGGCCGTTTCTTCGCATAAGACCGCATAGACTTTTTGAGGCATCGAAATGAAGCTACTCGTCGAATCGATTAGAAATGCGGTTGAGAAAGACTGCCTTATCCCAGCCCTTATGTCTTCCCTTACCATTCCCGACGCCATGGGGCAGCTTCTTTATCCCAATCTCGTCCTTCATAACGGGAAGAGAGCGGCGGGGCGGCAGTATGTGAAGTGGTTTGATGACTGGGCGGCAAACGACTTCCTGTTTTCGGGAGACCCCTCGAACGAAGGTGAAACGATTCCAGGTCAAATCTTTAATGGGAAGATGTGCTGGAAGCTCCGGTGCTCCCTGTTGCATTCAGGCGACTACGATGTGTCGGTCGATGCTCCAGGGAAAGACGAGAGCTTCGACTACGACTACAAGTTCGAGCTTGTCCTCCACGGGTGCAACGCCCTCTGCTCTTCCTGGCCGTCGCCCAAGAGCGGGATGCGTGCGACTAAGAGCGTGACGTTCCGCGTTGATGCGGCGTCGCTCGCGAGCTCGCTGTGCAACGCCGCGGAGGCCTGTCGTAAAGAAACGGGCGAAACGGTCAGTTACCCCAATCTGGAGTTATTCGACGTGGCTGCATGGGCGGATAGATTCAATACTCGCTGAGCCATCTCGTCAAACTCCTTGTGTGCTAAACGTTGGTGTTGGCACCCCGGAAAAGGGGTGTGGCCAGCGCCTAGAATCTTCAGCTACCACGCTGAGACGATAGGAGATGACCACATGGACACTATGGCGCACGAGGCGTCCGCGACGCCGTTGCTTGCGTTTCGCTATCGCTGCTCGAAGCGTGTCGCTTGGGGCCCTGGCCGGAGGAAAGACGACCGCTCCCTGCGAGACTGCGGAACCACCTATATCCGCTTGCTGCGGGCTTGCTTGAGCCAGTTCCTCTTGAAAGAGCCTATACCTCCGAAGAACTTGTTGTACGTCTCACCGTTCTCCTTGGCCTCGTACTTGACCAAGGCAAGTTCGATGGTGCAGAGGTAATCCGCCACTTGCTCGAGGCGGTAATCGGTCATCGAGGTCTTGCGGCGTCGGACGACCCCTTTTGAGAGGACCTTGCCCACCGAGTCGTCTCGCCCGCGGAACAGAAGGAGCGCATCCTCGCGACCTTCGGCGACCTGTGCTGCGAGATGGAGGGCTGCACCATCGTGCAGGGCCCTTTCCAAAGCGAAGTGTCGAGCCGAAGTGTTGAGCGTCGGCCCTGAATGTTCAATGGCCGTTGTTTTCTGCCCCTCAAGTGGTGAACTTCCCCTCGGGGCTGTTGATTCCCCCACGCGCCCCCTTCCGTTCTCTGTGTTCCCCTTATACTCCTTGTACAAGGAGGTAAGAAGTCATGGACAAGACCGCACAGGACAGCTTGGCAAAGAAGCCCGTCGACATGAGGGACAGGATTCTCGAGCATCTCGAGGCCCTCACCTCTGCTGTCTCGCTCGACGACCTTGCCCGTCTGTCCACCTCCGACATCGCCGAGACGCTCATCATCTCCAGGAGTCTGGCGAGCCAGTACCTCAACGACCTTGTTCGCGCCGGCCTTGTGGTTAAGGTGGCGGGCAGGCCTGTCCGTTATTTTCATCGCCGCGCGTTCCAGAAGCGTTTTCAGGTAAAGCTCTCTGCAAGCGAGTACGCCTCGCTCGCCGACCTCATCCAGGCGACGGGAATCGTCGATCACCGTGACTTCGCGCGTGCCGTGGGCTTTGACCTGAGCCTCAGCTCCGTTGTCGAGCAGTGCAAGGCTGCGGTTCAGTACCCTCCGTTTGGCCTGCCCATCCTCTTGAGCGGCGGCGTGGGTGTCGGCAAGTCTTTCCTTTCTCGTCTTGTGTACGAGTACGGCAAGAACCAGGGCTTGCTGTCCCGCGACTCCTCCTATGTGCGCATCGACTGCGCCGGGGTCCCGGACGCCGCCTCGTTCAACGGGCTTCTTGACGAGTCGATCGCGAAATCGCGCGGGGGTGTGGTTTTTGTCAACGGCATCGAGGCACTCTCTCCCTCTGCGATGGAGCACTGCCTTGCGACGGCCCTCGGGCTCAATGCCTCCCAGGATGCGCCGCGCGCTCGCCTCGTTCTTTCGACGACGCTTTCCGCCGATGATCTGAAGGTTTCCTCGGCCTACAGCAAAATGCCCATCTGTGTCCGTGTCCCCTCACTCAAGGAGCGGACCCCCGAGGAGCGCGAGGATCTCATCTTGAGCTTCCTGCGCAGCGAGGGGTGCCGAATCGGTTCTGATGTGAAGATCAGTCGCGGCGCATACCGTTGCCTCGTGAACGCGGACTTTTCCGATAACATCGCCGGCTTGCGCGCCTGCGTGACGAACTGCTGCGCCAAAGCGTTCCTCAATCGCGAGGGCGACTACGTCGTCGTTCGCCCGTATCTTCTTCCCAGCGGGCTCCTCTCCTCCGCGCAGATCGATCAACAGCCCGACGATGGCGTTCTGATCGACGCGTCCCTGGATGCCGCCGAGAGCACAGGGCCGGTCGAGCAGGCGCTCGATGCCCTGTGCTCTCTCGATGAGCGATTCTGCGCCGGGGAGCTCTCTGTCTCCGAGCTCGTCTCGCAAGCTGTCTCCGCTGTGCGCGGCGTTGAGGATCACTTGATCTTCGGCCGCGGCGTTACCTCCTCGAGGTCGCGCGCCTTCGAGCGCATCGTGGGCGTGGTCCTTGCCGACGCAGGCTCTTCTTATGGCATCGAGCTTTCAAGGAAGGTCGCTTTTCTACTGGCCCAGGAGATTTGCCTGCAGTTGTGGCCGGGCATCGGCCTGGCTAAGCGAAAGTCTGCCTGTGCGGAGCAAATCTCCCATCTCCTCGGTGCCGTGACCTCCGAATTGCCGTTTGCCTCGAGCGTCTCCGATCAGGTCGCCGCAGACGTGGAAGGGGCGCTGGGAATCTCGCTCGATCACTTCACGAAGACGCTTCTGACGCTGTGCGTCGCATCGGAGTCTCGCGACGCGAAGGCCCTTCGGACGCTCTGCGTCATCTTGTCACACGGCTACTCGACGGCGACGAGCATCGCCGACGCGGCGAACCGTATGCTCGGCGTGCATGTGTACGAGGCGGTCGACATGCCCTACGACCAGCAGCTGAAGGACATCGTCGGTCCGCTCCAGCGCCTCGTCGACCGCCATTCCTACTGCACCGGGGTCGTGTTTCTTGTTGACATGGGCTCTTTGGAGGAGGCCTATAAGGCCCTCGAGAACGTTACCGACTCCACCATCGGGGTGGTGAACAACGTCTCCACCGGGCTCGCGCTCGAGATCGGGTCCGGGCTGCTCGGCGGCAAGTCCATCGCCGAGGTTCTTGGCGATGCGACCGCCGTGTGCGTGACGCACTGCAAGGTGATCGAGCGCGTCAACCGTGAGGACGCCATCGTCTTCTGCTCCGAGTCCGGGGTCGACGCGGCCGAGAGGATACGTCAGCTCGTCTCGCAGAGCCTCCCGCGCACCATAGGCGCGCGCCTGCTCACGAGGCCCTTCAAGCAGCTTGCCGCGAACGGGTCGAACGACGCCGTTTTCTCCGAGCACCGCGTCTGCGCCGTCATCGGCACGGGAGACCCCAGGATTGCCTCCGTTCCCTTCGTCGCCCTCGAAGACATTATGTCGACGGCGTCCGCCTCGAAGGTCGATGCCGTGTTCGGCAGGTGGCTCGACGTCTCCGAGCTCGCTTCTTTTCACGAGAAGCTGCTTTCGAACATGACACTGCAGAACGTCATCCGCTCCATCACCATCCTCGACCCGGAGCGGCTATTCCACGAGATCGAGAGCGCCGTGCACGAGCTTCAGCGCAGGACAGGCGAGAAGATCGGCAGCAACGCCATCATTGGGCTCTACGTCCACCTCTGCTGTCTCGTCGAGCGCCTTGTTACCAGAAACCCCATTGAGACCTACGTTGGCCAGGACCGCTTCGAGGAGGAGCGTGCCGATTTCATCGAGTCCTTCAGGCAGAGCTTCTCGAGCATCTCGACGCGCTATCGCGTAGAGGTTCCCGTAAGCGAGATCGCATATGTCTTCGACTACATAAGCGTGAGCGCCGCCCCGGCGCGAGAAGAGCGCCTCGGCTCCTCGGACCTCCTGCTCGACGAGTGACCTTCCCCGCGCCGCCGCAAGCTGACCGCGCGTCCTCAATAATTCGATAACCCCTTGCCCGGCGCGAATCCGGATAGCGCCGAGGCAGTACCGAACGTAAAACTTCATTTGATAGGAGCAAACATGAGTGTTGTTATGGCACGAATCGACAATCGCCTGCTTCACGGCATCATCGTGACGCAGTGGGCCCCGGTGTCGGGCGCGACCCGAGTCATGGTCATCGACGACAAGGTCGCCGGCGACGAGGTCCTGAAGTCTACCATGAGGATGGCGCGCCCCGCGGGCATGGCCGTCTCGATCATCTCCGAGCAGACCGCGCTCAAGAACTTCGCGGCGGGCAAGTACGACCGCGAGAAGGTCTTTGTCATCGCCAAGGAGCCCGAGACGATCCTTCACCTGGTCGAGTCGGGCATCGAGCTCCCGTCGCTGATCGTCGGCGGCTCGCTCGTCAAGGAGGGCGGCGTCCAGCTCACCCAGCGCGCCTATGCCTCCGCCGAGAACGTCCAGAGCTACAAGGCGCTCATCGCCCGCGGCGTCAAGGTGACGGCACAGTTCGTGCCCGCCGACAAGCCCGTCTCCGTCGCCGACCTCATCTAAGGAGGGATCATGGTCAACTTCACTATCCTGCAGGTCGTCCTTTTGACCCTGCTGGCCTTCATCAAGCACGTGGACTACTACGGCATCCCGATGATCTTCGTCAACTATGCCGTCTTCTGGGGCCTTATCACCGGCGTCGTCATGGGCGACTGGCAGACCGGCCTCGTCATCGGCGGCACCATCCAGCTCATGCAGCTCGGCGTCGCGGGCTTCGGCGGCTCGTCGATTCCCGACTACGGCACGATGGCCATCATCGCCACCGCCTACGGCGTGACCCTGGGCGCGGACACGGGCCTCGCCATCGGCCTGCCGGTCGGCATGCTCGGCATCCAGCTCGACGTCATCGTCAAGATCCTCAACGGCTTCGTCGTCGAGAAGTCCCAGAAGTTCTGCGACGAGGGCAAGTTCAAGCAGATGAACGCCATCCTGTGGGTCTGCCCCGTGCTCTTCGGCCTGTGCGCCGCCCTGCCCGTCTTTGTCTCCGTGACCCTCGGCCAGCCCGCCGTCAACTGGCTCCTCGAGGTTATGCCCCAGTGGTTCCTTTCCGGCCTCACCCTCGCCGGCAAGATGCTCCCGGCCGTCGGCATCGCGATGCTGCTGCGTTACATGCCCACTGGCAAGTACTTCCAGTACCTGCTCGCCGGCTTCTTCCTCTCGGCCTTCCTGAACGTGCCCATCATCGGCGCCGCCATCGTCGGCGTTGCCCTCGCGATCGCGTTCTACCAGCGTGCCGAGAAGGACGCCGAGCTCGCCGCCCACGCTTCCGCAGACGCCTTCATCGGAGAGGATGAGTAACCATGGAAAACGAGAACATCACCGCCGTCGCCGAGGGCAAGCCCTCCGGCTACAAGGTCACCAAGAAGGACCTGCGCAACGCGAACTGGCGCTGGCTCATGAGCGTGTGCACCTTCAACTACCAGACCCAGCAGGGCGCCTCAGTCGCCTACGCCCTCTCGCCGGTCCTGAGGAAGATCTACACGAACGACGAGGATTATAAGCAAGCGCTCAACAACCACTTCCGCTACTACAATACCCAGCCTTGGCTCGCCGCCATCATCCTTGGCGCCTGCGTGGCCATGGAGGAACGCGACGGCCTAGCGGCGGCGGACGCCGTCCAAGACCTGAAGATCGGCACCATGGGACCGCTCGCCGGCGTCGGCGACTCCCTGCTCATGACCATGATCCCGACCATCATGGGCTCCATCGCCGCCTACATGGCCATCGAGGGCAACCCCGTGGGAGCCGGCATCTGGTTCGCGCTCATCCTGGCCATCTTCTGGGTCCGCATGCACGCCCTCGAGTTCGGCTACAAGCAGGGCGTGAAGCTCGTCACCGACTTCAGCGAGAAGCTTCCCAACCTCACTGCCGCCGCCTCCGTGCTCGGCCTCACCGTGGTCGGCTGCCTCATCGCCTCGGTCATCGGCGTCACCTGCCCGATTAGCTTCAGCTTCGGCGACGTTTCGATGGAGATTCAGCCGCTGCTCGACAAGATCCTGCCTGCCATGATCCCCGCCGCCATCACGGGAAGCGCGTATTACCTTCTTACCAAGAAGAACGCGAGCATGACGGCCCTCATCCTCGTGGTGATCGTCCTCGCGATGGTCGCCTCCGCCGCTGGCATCCTCGCCTAGCTTCGACCCAAGAGATTGGTGAATCAATGAGAAAGATAGTTGTGGCGAGCCATTCCCTTCTCGCCCAGGGCTTCAAGGACACCCTCGAGTTCCTTACGGGTAAGAGCGACGCCGTCAACGCCGTGTGCGCCTACGTGAACGACAACGGCGAGGGGCTCGACGCGGCGGTCGAGGCGGCTCTTTCGGGCACTGACGAGGTCGTCGTCCTCACCGACGCGCTCGGCGGCAGCGTGAACCAGCGCTTCTCCCGCTTCGCCTCCGACCGCATCCACGTGATCGCGGGTGTCAACCTCCCGCTCGCCATGACGGTCGCGCTCGCGCGCCCCGACGAGAAACTCGACTTCGACGCCCTCGTCGACGAGGCGCGCCAGCAGATCGTCTACGTGAACGGTGCCAGTTCCGCCGAGTGCGAAGACGACGAATAGAGGAGGTCGACGATGAGAGAGTTCCTTAAAGATGTGTGGATGCACGGCGGTGAGGAAAGCCGCGCCATCACCCCCGAGAACATCACGGGCGAGAAGGGCCGTGCCGCCATGTCGGCCAGCCACCTCGGCGTCGGCCGCAAGGGCTCGTGCTGCGTGCCCCTTGAGTCCGGCGAGACCATCACGCTCGCGGACATCGAGGGTCCCGGCATCATCCGCCACATCTGGATGACCGTCCCCGACAAGACCGCCGCCGGCAGCTTCGTCATGCGCGACCTCGTGCTGCGCTTCTACTGGGACGACGAGGAGACCCCCTCGGTCGAGTGCCCTGTCGGCGACTTCTTCTGCAACGGCTTCGGTGAGCGCGCCATCGTCAACTCGATGCCCATCTGCGTGAACCCGACGGGCGGCATGAACTGCTACTTCGAGATGCCTTTCAGGAAGCACGCCAAGGTCACGCTTACGAGCGAGCATCCCGGGTTCATTAAGTACATCTTCTACACGTTCAACTACGCGCTCACCGACGTGCCGGACGACGCCATGTACTTCCACGCCCGTTTTAACCGCGAGCGCAGCACCCGCAGGGGCGTCGACTACACCGTGCTCGACGGCGTGCGCGGTAAGGGCTACTACGTCGGCACCTACATGGCCCTGTGCGCCCTGGAGCGCTATTGGTGGGGCGAGGGTGAGATGAAGTTCTTCCTCGACGGCGACGAGGAGTTCCCCACGGTCACCTCGACGGGAGCCGAGGACTACTTCGGCGGTGCCTGGGCCTTCCTCGACAGGCCGCCCCATGCGCTGCCCGAGGCGCAGTGCTTCAACACGCTGTTCGCCGGCTACCCGTACCGCTCGACGCGCGACGCCACGCGCGACCGCTTCAGCGCGGGCAAGCCGAACCCGAACCCGATGCTCGCGACCAACGACGACGCGCTGCCCAGGCACGGCCTCTACAGGTGGCACCTTCCCGACCCGATCTCGTTCAAGGAGGACCTGCGCGTGACGTTCCAGGACCTCGGCAACGACGACATCAAGCTCTACGAGCGCGAGGACGACATCTCCACCGTCGCCTACTGGTACCAAAGCGAGCCGCACGCCGTGCTCGCCCCGTTTGCCGCAAGGCAGGACCGCGTGCCCAGGTAGGGTCGCCTCGAAACAAGCCAACGTTATGGGCGCCCGCGGTTGACCATGACTGCGGGCGTCCCTTTGTAAGGAGGATCACATGAGCGAAAAGCAAATGAGGCTCGGCGCCCTCGAGGCCGGCGGGACCAAGATGGTCTGTGCCGTGGTGTCCGGCGACGGCGAGGTTCTCGACCGTATGGAGACCCCGACGCTTACGCCCGCCGAGACCGTCCCACAAATGGTCGAGTGGTTCACCGCCCGCGATGTGAACGCGTTGGGCATCGGCGCCTTCGGCCCGACCTGCGTCGACCCCAACGATGAGCGCTACGGTTCCATCCTCCAGACGCCCAAGCTCGCGTGGCGAGGCTATGGTCTTCGCGCCGCGTTCGCCGACGCCCTCGGGATTCCGGTGACCTACGACACGGACGTGAACGTTGCCTGCCTCGGCGAAGTAGTCTTCGGCTGCTGCAAGGGGCTCGAGGACGCCGTCTACGTGACCATCGGCACCGGCGTGGGCGCGGGCGTCATGTGCGCGGGCAGGCTCCTTCACGGCATGCTGCACCCCGAGGCCGGCCACATGCTGGTAAGGACCCGTCCCACCGAGGAGGGACGCTGCGTCTGCCCGAGCCACGCGAGCTGTCTCGAGGGCCTCGCCTCCGGCCCCGCCATCGCCGCGCGCTGGGGAAAGCCCGCGGCCGAGCTCGCGGACAACGCTGAGGTGTGGGCGCTCGAGGGGGATTATCTGGGGCAGATGTGCGCGAACCTCGTGCTCATGTACTCGCCTCGCCGTATCGTCCTCGGCGGCGGCGTGATGCACCAGGAGCAGCTCTACGGCATCGTCCGCAAGAAGACCCTCGAATATCTGGGTGGCTACATCCAGACCGCCGAGCTTAAGGACATAGAGAGCTACATCTGCGCCCCGGGCTGCGGCGGCGACCAAGGAATCCTTGGCGCGGCCGAGCTGGCAAGAAGGGCGCTCGCGTAACTTGCGCTCTCTCCGCCATACAACGCGTTAAGAAAAGACGAGCGCTTCTTGCCAATTGGGCGGCAAGAAGCGCTCGTCTTTTGCATTTTTGTCTCTTAAAATCTTATTTTCACGATTTGCATTTTCATCCTGTTGTCACCGACCCTTGCGAGAAACCGGAAAAAGCCGCTGACAGAAGGGTCCCTCAAATCGTTGTAGCCCAGCATATAGCCGCGACTTGTGACCTGCAGACGGCTGTCCCACGTGCCGATTTCCTTGGCGGCATCCGAAACCGCAAAATATGCCCCCACATCCTTGATTTTTGCAGTCTTAAGCCATGTTTTTGCGATCATCTTTACTGCCGTCCGATTGGCAGCATCAAAGACCAGCACACCGCCGGGGAAAGCGTCTGCCATCCCCCGTACCAGTTCCCGGACCTGCTGGGTCAGAAAGTAATAGAACACCCCGGAGGCAAAGAACACCGCCCCGCCGGAGGCATCGATTTTGCTAAACCATGCGGTGTCTTTCAGGTCGCAGGGGATATTATGTTCTCGATCCCCGGCGGGCAGTAGCTGCTGCCGCAAGGCAATCACATCCGGGAAGTCCAGATTGTAGATCTTGCATCTACCGTTGTCGCAGGTTCTGCCGGTGTTGTCCAGCCCGCAGCCCAGATTGACCACCGCCGCATTGGGGTGGCCTTTCAGGTAATCCCGCACCTCGAAAGCAAGATCACTCTGCCGTGTGGCCACCTCCAGCGCACCAAAGCGCTGCATCAGGCTGCGGGAGTTTTTCTCTGCCTCTGAAAAGTCGTAGTCGATTTGGTCGAGCAGACGAACCGCTGTTTCATCCCTATAAAGGTTCGGGTACAGCTCCGTACACAGCTTCCGGGAATACAGCGGGAGGATCAGCGTCTCCTGAACGGTGTTTTTCTCAATTTTACATTTCATAGGTTTCTTCCTCAGTGAATAAAAATTGTCACAATTGCCGCCAGCACAGCCGCTATGACCGTCATGCCTATCGCCATATGCAGGATGGATGCAAAAATGCCCGTGCTTGATATCCTTACTTCCGCGCCGTGACGCAGAGCCACTTTTTCTTTTTGTGTATCTGCACCTCGTGAAAACCCGCCTGCTCCAGACATGCCTTTAATTCAATGTCCTTGTAGATGGTCATGCCGCCGATGATCTGCGTCCACCTCTCGTCCTTGTCCGTATCGCCATTGCTCTCGTTGCAGATAAGAATTGTCCCGCCTGGCTTCAGCGTCCGCCAGACCTCACGGAAGCATCGGGGCAAATCGGGCAAAAAATAGACGGTCTCAAAGGCCGTGGCAGCATCGAAGTAGCAATTTTCAAACGCCATATCCGCCACACTTCCTTGCAGAACGGCGCAACGCCCCTCCTGAATTGCAGTTCGGTTGAGCTTTCTAGCCTTCTCCACGCTGACGGGCGAATAGTCGATGCCCTTGACGACGCCATGCGGGCATTTTTTCAGCAGCCGTTTTATGTTCGCCCCGCCGCCGCAGCCGCAATCCAGCACCTTGGCATTTGGCGCAAGTCGTAGAAATTGAAGTCCCCACTGCGCCACAGGGCTGTGGCCCAGATTCATCATGACAACCATAAGTTTTCCGCCGAGGCCCACGGGCTTGCGGGTGTTTTCAAAGAACGACATCTGGTCCCTCCGATTTCGTGCATTCCGCATAGGTCAGCGGGAACGAGGCCTTCAGCACCGCGCTTTTCTGCACCGCCCAGCCGTTTTGACGCAGGAAACACAGGTATTCCTCGCTTGTCCACCTGCTGTGGAGGGGGAATCCTGCCATACTCATGAAAAAGGCTTTTACCTTGCCGGAAACCGAGTTTCCCGCGTGGGTGAAGGTTGGCGCGATGAGCACGCCGTCGTCCTTCAGCACCCGCCTGATTTCTTGCAGGGCCTTTTCTGGATGCGGCACTATGTGAAGCGCGTTGGACGCGATCACCACTTCGAAGGACTTCTGTGCATAGGGCAGGCGGAACATATCTTGTACGGAAAAGTGCAGCTTTGCGGATTGATTGTCCCGCTTTGCTTCAAGGATCATCTTTGCAGAAGCGTCCGTAGCCTCGATGTGCGCCGCCGCATTCACAATGTTCTTTGCGATAAGCCCCGTGCCGGTGGCAACCTCCAGTACGGTTTTTGCTTTCACAACCGGCCCGATCAGCTCATACATCTTCTCATACGCCGCCCGGTCCTTTCGCATGAAACGCTCGTACCGACCGGCATTCTTGTCCCAGAAGCCCTTGCGTTCGTGCATGGCTATCGCCCCCAAACAGTTAGAGCAATCTAACTATAACACACGAATCATGAAGTAAGATAAGGCTAACCTTATTTTCTTGGCTAAGACGCATCTCTTCGGCTTCCGCTTATAGCGGCGCGAGTCAGATGCTAGGTTGGAGCTGAAGAAGGAGCTTGGCGGACAGGTAGGTCGATACCGGTTCCCGGAACGGTGATCCAGCCAATTACACCAGGGCTCTAGTCATTGAGTGGGAATAGAAAATTCCTTAGTTATGGGGGTATAAATTTGATTTCCTTCAGGATAAACCCCCCATGACTATATGAATTGACCTGCTGACTTCAATGAAGATTGGAGGGTAACGGTCAGGGGTGACGGCCCAGCGAGTGTTATTTTGCGAGCTATGCGCATTGAAAGCGACCTTTCGTGGTATAAACTACTTGCCGGAAGCCGCGGCTTTCAGAGTACGGCTTACGTGTACGTTTAACCTCCGTGGGCGACGGGGTGCCGCAAGGCGTAGAATATCGCCCACCTGTAGGGGCCTGCAGCGATGCGGGCCCCGCTTCGTATGAAGGGGGCGTAACCGATGAAGATCGTATCCATCTCTCAGGATTTCTTCGACCTCGTCGAGGGCGACCGCGAGCTCATGCTTAAGCACAATCGCCCCTGCATCGTGGTGGTGAGGCTGCGTTTCCGCGGGAAGCGCAGGGACTTCGCCGTGCCGCTGCGTTCCAACATCGCCCCTAACGTGCCCAAAGACCAGTACTTTGCGTTGCCACCCCGCCCCACGACGCGCCCCGGCTGCCGCCACGGCATCCACTACATCAAGATGTTCCCCATAACCAAGGCCTACCAGCGCCGCTTTAGGACCGAGGGCTCGGCCTACTACGAGACGCTCCAGCGCATCATCGACGGCAACACCAAGCGCATTGTCTCCGAGTGCCAGGCATACCTCGACCGCTACGAGCGCGAGGGAAGGCCTCGCTTTGCCGTCGACATCGACCGCATCGTGGGGCTGCTGGAGGGCGAGAAGTAGGGCACCTCGGCTCAGTCTCGAGCCATGCGGAGTCGCTCCGCATTTTTGAACGCCGCGTGTGCGTCCCAAATACTTGAGAAACAAGCTGTGAAGTGCGGTGGCGCGACCGTGCCCGTGCATAGCCGTCACCATTAGCGTCTACGCGGCGTCGGCTTCAAGTGGAACTGGCGCCGCTGCTGTATATGGTTTGCCTTGCTGCAAATGGCGATCAGTGCCCACGATGCTTCTGCTTGCGCTTCAGCTTTCGCTGCTCGAAGCGCGCCTCCGCCTCATCCGCGCGACGCTGGCTTCTTGCTTGAGCCGACTCCCGCTTCATCGCTTCCCGCTGTGCCGCGAGAGCCTGCTGCGCCTTGGTGCTCATCGCTGGCTGCTTGAGGGCTTTCGCCGCCTCGCGAGCGCGCCGCTTGGGGTTCTTCGCGGGCTTGCTTGCCTCAGCCGGTTCGCCACCGAAGAACGAGAGCTTCTCCCATTCACTTGTAACGAATCGCAGAATCTCCTCATCGGACGGCTCCGCGCCGAAGACGATGCGGGCGACGCCATACCTTCCGCCCTCGACGTGCTCCGCCAGCCCGACCCAGAATTGGCCGTCGTGATATACGGTCAGGGTGGACGACACGCTGATCTGCATGGCTGGTTCCTCCTATATGTAGATGACCATGCAGAGAAGGGACAACCAAGGAGGCAGGTTACTGATGCGGACTCCCGCACGCCCACGACTACCCGACGGGGACTGTGTTTTCATCTCTGATGTCCGCATTGTAGCACGCGTGAATGCGCCCGGCATCGCTGCCGACATGGCGCGACTGGGATTCGCTCCCCGACGCGCCCTTGTGTATATTGTCTTCTCGGTTTCGAAACTTTAGAAATATTCGAGTTTCGAAACCGAGAGGGAGCGGATGATGGCATGGGTGGACCGCACTACGTACATGGAGCGGCTTTGGGCGCTCGAGGGCACCTGGGACATCAAGGTGATCACGGGGATGCGCCGCTCCAGCAAGTCCGAGCTCATGAAGGCGTTCTCCACCTCCGTTGCTCGGAAGGACCCATCCTCCAACAACGTCTACATCGATCTGCTGGACCTCGACAACGAGCTACTGCTCGAGTACCAGCGCTGCATCGCGAAATCATAGAGCGGCACAAAGAGGGCGCCCGCAACCGTCTCTTCATCGACGAGGTGCAGCTGTGTGAGGGGTTCGAGAAAGCAATTAACAGCATTCACGCGCGTGGCGGATGGGATATCTACCTCACGGGATCGAACGCGTTCCTCCTGAGTTCGGACCTGGCGACCCTGTTCACAGGGCGCCACGGGGAGGTACACATCCTCCCCTTCAGCTTCGGCGAATACCGCTTCTACTTTGACGAGCAGGGGGCCGTCGACGACGACTTCGACGGATTCATCAGGCGCGGCGGGCTCGCCGGGTCCTACGATTACGATGACATCTCGGAGTCGTACGGTTTCCTTCGGCGCGGGCGGATCACCCACCGCCGATCTAGAGGCACTCGGTCAGAATCTGAAACACCTCGCTGCGCTCCAGTTTCTTGGCGCAGCCGCCGGTGAGCACGCAGGTGTCCGCAACCTTGTGCAGCGTCTCGTCGGACGCGTCGGAGCCCATCTCGGCGAAGCTCGTGGGAAGCCCCGTCTCGCCGATGAACGTCTGCAAGCGGTCGATGCCTTCGAGCGCCACCGTAAGGTCGTCTTTGCCCTCGCCGTCGACGCCCCACACCTCGCGCGCCCAGCGGGCGAACTGCGAGGGCGCCTCGGGGGCCAGGTGGCGGTAGAGCGCAGGGTGGATGACCGCGAGGCCCATTCCGTGGTTGGTGTGGGTGTACGCGCCGTACTGGTGCTGGATCATGTGCGCCTGGAAGTCCGTTGACTTGCCGATCTTAAGCACGCCGTTCTCGGCCATGGCGGAGTCGTATACGAGCTCGCTTCGGGCATCGAGGTTCTGGTCGTCGTCCGCGATGATCCGCATGTTGCGGATGACGTTACGCTGGATGGCGAGGTTGATGTCGTCGGTGACATTGCGCCCGCGCGGGCTTCCGAAATAGCTCTCCATGCAGTGCGAGAGCGTGTCGAACGCGCCGCTCATGAACTGCGCGTGCGGTACGGTGAGCGTGAGTGCCGGGTCGAGCGCCGCCCACATGGGCATCGCCCCCAGATAGGCGCCCTTCACGTGCGTCTCCTCGTTGGTGATGACGGCGCCGTTGTTCTGCTCGGCACCCGTGCCGGAGAGCGTAACGATGCAGCCCATGGGGATGAACGAACTCGGCATCTTGCCGTCGGCGTGCTCGAACGTCTCGATGTCCTCGTCAAGCATCGCCTGCGCGGAGACTACCTTGCAGCAGTCGAAGACCGACCCGCCGCCGACGGCGAGAATGAAGTCGACCTGCGCCTCGCGTGCGAGCGCGGCGCCTTCCTGGCACTTCTCGTAGGTCGGATTGGGCATGATGCCGCCGAAGTCCACCACGCGCTTGCCCGCGCTCGTGAGCTTATCGACCACGTGGCCGTAGACGCCGGTTCGTTTGACCGAGCCTCCGCCGTAGGCGAGCATCACTGTCTTGCCCATGGCACCCATCTCGGCATCGAGTGCCTGGTCCATGGCTCCCTCGCCGAAGTAGTTCCTGACCGGGTAGTCGTACGTGAATGAGTTCATGGCAATTCCTCCTAGTAAGTTATCAGTGCGGTCTGACGCTCGTCTACACGTTGCGCACGAGCCCGGACATCCATTCGATGGTGGCGGGGTCGTGGTGGTCGAAGAACGCGCTGCGCCCGGTGTCGAGCGCGGCGATGGCGACCATCTCGTCGTCGCCCAGCGCGAAGTCGAAGACGTCGAAGTTCTGCTCCATGCGATCGCGGTGCGTGCTCTTAGGGATGCAGACCACACCGCGCTGCAGCAGCCAGCGCAACACGACCTGGGCGACCGTCTTGCCGTGCGCCTCGCCGATGCGAGCGAGGACCTCGTTGCGGAAGAGGTCGTTTCTGCCCTCCGCAAAGGGCGCCCAGCCCTCCATGGCTACCTCCTTGCCGACCATGTACTCCTGCGCCTCGCGCTGCTGGAAGAACACGTTGCACTCGACTTGGTTCACGGCGGGGGCGATGCGGTTGAACGAGATGAGGTTTGCGAGGTGATCGGGGTAGAAGTTAGCTGTGCCTATGGCGCGGATAACGCCCTGCTCGTAGAGCTCCTCCATGGCGCGCCACGCGCCGAAAACGTCGCTGAACGGCTGATGGATGAGGTAGAGGTCGACGTAGTCGAGCCCCAGCCGCTTGAGCGACGCGTCGAAGCCGCGCTTGGCCCCCTCGTAGCTCACATCCGACATCCACAGCTTGGTCGTCACGAACACCTCGTCGCGCGGCAGGCCGCTCGCGCGAATGGCGGCCCCGACCGCCTCTTCGTTGCCGTAGCTCGCGGCCGTGTCGAGCAGCCGGTAGCCGACCGAGAGCGCGTCCTCCACGGCGTGCTGGCATTCCGCGGCGTCCGGGATCTGGTACACGCCGAAGCCGAGCTGCGGCATCCTGACACCGTTGTTCAAGGTGATGTAGTCCATGGTGCCTTCCTTCCTCGCAACTTGACGTATCCACCATACGAGGGGCGCCGCGCCGGCGGAAGTTTCCGTTGGTGAGGGTTCTATAACGCTGGGGTGCGAACGGGGCTATAACCCGCGGGTTCTAGGCGTCACCTCAAAGAGATCGGCGCCGAGCTCGTCGGCGATGGCCTGAGCTACGACAGCGGTGTGGCCCTGTGCCGAGTAGTAGGCCACGAGGACGTTGCCGTCTGCAGCGGGCACTGCGGCGGGCTCGTCCTCGACAGCCGACTGGTCCTCGGCGGCGGCTTGGTTGGTCCGTTATCGTCTGAGCGCTACTCCTGCGCGTCGAAATCGGGGCGTATGGCCAGGTAGCCCTCGAGTGCTTCCTCAGTGGCGGTGTAGTAGGTCATGGTCCCGTCGAGCTTGGCAATCTCGGCCATCTCGTCTTCGGTGAGGGAGAAGTCGAAGATGTTCGCGTTGTCGGCGATGTGGGCGGGGTTCTTGGAGCCGGGGATGATGGAGGTGCCCATCTGCACGTGCCAGCGCAGGATCACCTGGGCCGGGGTCTTGCCGTACTTCTCGGCGAGAGCGACGAAGACGGGCTCCTCCAGAAGACCTTTGTCGCCGTGGCCGAGCGGGTACCACGCCTCGATCACCGTGCCGTACGGCGCGAGGTAGGCGCGCAGGTCGCGCTGGGCGTGATAGGGGTGGCACTCAACGGTCACGAGCTGCGGCATGATGTCGGCGACCTCGATGACCTCGGTGATCTTGTCTTGCGGGAAGTTGGAGAGGCCGAGGGCGTGCACCTTGCCCGCGCGGTACGCCTCCTCCATCGTGCGCCACGCGGCCAGGTAGTCGCCTACCGGCTGGTGCAGGATGAGCATGTCGACGTAGTCGAGCCCCAGGCGCTGGAGCGTGGCGTCCACCGCCGGCATGCCTGCGTCGTAGACGCTCGGCCAGAGCTTGGTGGAGACGAAGATCTTGTCGCGCGCGATGCCGCTCTTGGCGATGGCACGGCCCACGGCGCGCTCGTTCATGTAGGCGTTGGCGGTGTCGATGTGCTCGTAGCCAGCCGTGAGCGCGGCGGTTGCGGCCGCCTCGGCCTCGGCCGGGGTCATGAGGAAGGTGCCCAAACCCTCGATGGGCATCTCTACGTCGTTGTTGAGCTTCAGATACTCCATGGTCTCCTCCTTAATGGTGACTTTTCGAATACAAGGCTACGGCGTTTACTGACGCGCGAGAAGTTCACGTTGGAATGATGGATATAACCATGGGGTATATACGGCACATAATGCGTGACAGGAGGATCGATGTACAACCCACAGCTTGACACTTTCATCCGCGTGGCGGAGGCAGGCAGCTTCTCCAAGGCGGCACAAGAGTCCTTCATCACGCCCACGGCCGTCATCAAGCAGATGAACCTGCTGGAGTCGCGGCTAGGCCTTACGCTGTTCCACCGATCGCATCAGGGGCTTTCGCTTACGCGAGCAGGCAGGTCGCTGCTCGCCGACGCCCGCCATATCGTGCAGTACTCTCAAGAATCAATCGCACGCGCCCGCGTCGCCGAGCGCGGAGAGAAGCGCATCATCCGCGTGGGAGTGTCGCTCATGACGCCCAGCACGCCGCTCACGAAGCTATGGCCGAAGGTGAAGGAACGTTGCCCTGGCATGAGCCTTCAGGTGGTCACGTTTGAAAACACACCCTCGGCGGCGCGCGGTTTGGCGAACCTCGGGCAAGACATGGATATCGTGGTGGGGATTTTCGACGATGCCTTTCTTAAAGAGCGCGGGTGCCTGGGCCTCGAGCTTTCGCGCGAGCCGCTCTGGTGCGCCGTTCCCGTCGACAGCGAGCTCGCCAAACGCGACATCGTCACATTCGACGACCTCCACAATCACAGTCTTATGCTTATACGCCGGGGCTGGAACACCGAAATCGACCGCGTACGCGACGAGATACTCTTGCATCATCCTCAAATCGCGCTCGTAGACTTCCCGCAATATCGGGTGGAGGTGTTCAATCGCGGCGCGAACGAGGACCTCGCGCTTGCGACGCTGCCGTTGTGGGCCAACGTCCACCCCATGCTCAAAACCGTCCCTACCGATTGGGACTGTCTCGTGTCTTACGGGCTGCTTCATTCGCCGCACCCCGCAGACCATGTGCGGGAGTTCCTCGATGCGGTGTCTGCCGTGCTCGAGGCAAAGCATCGATAGGCAATCGCGAACAGATGCGCTTATGCCTATGGGAATAACGGGAACTGGCTTCTGAGCTTGCGTTTTGATACCGTCGAGTACCGCCCGATGTTGTTTCGGCGTCGCCATAGAGCAAAGCAATCAGCGAAATGACGGGAATAACAGCCTCCGAACCTTCTGTTCGGAGGCTTTCTTTTTGCATGTCTGCCTAAACGACTCCTTGCCAAAGCCCCTTGAGCATCGGGCAGCATTATTGAGCGTGGGCGCTATCGTAGGTATCTTTGATCTCTTCCGGCAAATCGTCGGGAATCAGCGCCTTCACTCTATCCTCGTTGCCATCTTGGATCGCCTGCTCGTAGTACCAGCATTTGAACTTCAACATATCCAGCGCACGGTTCATGTTCGCGATTTCCGATTCCATGTGGGCCTTCCGCTCCTCGAACATGGCCTTGCGCTTGGGATATGTCGATGGGCCCTCCGCGCACCATTCCATGAACAGCCGGATGTCCTTGATCTCCATCCCAGCCTTCTTTAAGCATTCGATGACCCGAAGCGCCTCGAGTTCCGTATCGCCGAATCGGCGAATGCCGGATGTCCGCTCCAATTCCGGGAACAATCCCTGCTTGTCGTAATAGCGCAGCGTGGAAACGGGCAGACCGAACATATCCGCCACCTGTCCGATTGTGTACATGGTTCCTCCGGACAAATCTCGAATTTACTCCTTGACCTAAAGTTAGGTTTAGGTATTACCTTTATTTTCGTCAATATATATAAGGAGTGCAAGGGATTTTCGCCAAAGGCGCGCGCTTGCCGGAACGGTTTTCGCCGGCGGCGTGAACGGCGTGGGCGAAATCGCCGGGCATCCCGCTCTGGAGCGGGCGCATCGAATGGGCATGGAAATCTAGGCGCGGCTTAGCTGCGCGAAAGCAGTTTGTACTCAAAACCATCGACAGGAGGAATCAAACATGACGATTAAGCAGACAGCGGGCAGGGATGCCCTGGGGGACTTTGCCCCCAAATTTGCGCAGCTCAATGACGATGTGCTGTTCGGCGAGGTATGGAGTCGAGAAGACGGGCTTTCCCTTCGAGATCGCAGCATAGTGACGGTGGTTGCCCTAATGGCGCAGGGCCTGACGGACTCTTCGTTTCAATATCATCTGATGTCCGCAAAGAACAATGGCGTGACCAGGGCTGAGATAGCGGAAATCCTTACGCATGCGGCGTTTTATGCGGGATGGCCCAAGGCGTGGGCGGCCTTTCGCATGGCGAAGGAGGTCTGGGCGGATGACAATGCCGCTGATGCAAGAGCTAAGCATCAAAACGAGATGGCCTTTCCCATCGGTGCCCCCAACGACGCATTTGCGAAGTACTTTATCGGGCAAAGCTACCTCGCGCCCCTTTCCACCGAGCAGGTCGGCATTTACAACGTTACGTTCGAGCCAGGCTGCCGCAACAACTGGCACACCCATCACGCCAAAAGCGGCGGCGGGCAGATCCTCGTCTGCGTGGCTGGTCGAGGGCTTTATCAGGAATGGGGCAAACCGGCACAGGAGCTGTGCCCTGGCGATGTAGTAAATATTCCCGCGGGCGTAAAGCACTGGCACGGTGCGGCGCCCGACAGCTGGTTCTCCCATCTCGCGATGGAGGTTCCGGGCGAGGAGGCCTCCAACGAGTGGTTGGAGCCCGTGAATGACGAGCAGTACCTTAAAGCGACTGACAAGGAGGCTTAGGCATGGAGCAGTTGAAACTGACGCAGGAATGGGACAAGGTGTTCCCCAAAAACGACAAGGTTGAGCACAGCAAGGCGACCTTCCACAACCGATACGGCATCACGCTGGCTGCCGACGTGTACGTGCCTAAGAACGCGGATGGCAAGCTGCCCGCCATCGCTGTTAGCGGCCCGTTTGGCGCTGTGAAGGAGCAGTCCTCCGGTCTGTATGCGCAGAAAATGGCGGAGCTGGGCTTTTTCGCAATTGCCTTTGACCCGTCCTATACCGGCGAGAGCGGCGGTACACCCCGCCATGTAGCATCGCCGGACATCAACACCGAGGACTTCTGCGCAGCGGTGGATTTCCTCTCTGTGCAGGAAAGCGTTGACCCGGAGCGTATCGGCATCATCGGTATCTGCGGTTGGGGCGGCATGGCAGTCAATGCGGCGGCCATAGACACCCGTATCAAAGCTACCGCGGCTATGACCATGTACGATATGACCCGCGTGACCGCAAACGGCTATTTTGACGCCGAGGATTCCGAGCAGGCGCGCTTTGAAAAGCGGAAAGCGCTGAACGCGCAGCGCACCGAGGACTATAAAAACGGCAGCTATGCGCTGGCGGGCGGCGTGGTCGATCCGCTACCGGAGGATGCGCCGCAGTTTGTAGCGGACTATAACGCCTACTACAAAACTCCGCGAGGCTATCATCCCCGCAGCCTGAACTCCAACGGTGGCTGGAATGTGACGTCCTCGCTGTCGTTTTTGAATATGCCGATTTTGCAATATAGCGGCGAAATCCGCTCAGCTGTGTTGCTGGTGCATGGCGAGAAGGCGCACTCCCGCTATTTCAGCGAAACCACGTACGGCAAGCTGACGGGGGACAACAAGGAATTGCTCATTATCCCTGGTGCCAGCCACACCGACCTTTACGATCAGATGGACATCATTCCGTTTGGAAAGCTGAAGGCATTCTTTGAGGAATACCTGAAATAAGGCGTGCCTTGATTTAATGGCAAGTCTCCAGCAACGATTCTTCTAAAGAGTGGGAGTAGCTGAAACGAGGCGATTGAATAACTCCATCTGTTTTGGTTAAAACAAAAAAATATGCCGCGCGCCTGCGGCATAAAGGAGGGAGATTTCTATGAAAATCGTTGTATTGAGCGGCAGCCCGCGCAAGGGCGCCAATACCGACACCATGGTCGAGGCGTTTGCCGAGACCGCGCGAGAGGCCGGCAATACGGTCGAGGTCATCCGCGTTGCAGGCAAAAAGATCGCCGGCTGCTTGGGATGCCAGTACTGCTTTACCCATGAGGGCGCCTGTGTGCAGAAGGACGACATGGCCGACGTGATCGAGTCACTGAAAGGCGCCGACATGGTTGTCTTCGCCTCGCCAATCTACTGGTTTGATATCACTGCGCAGGAGAAAGCCGCCATCGACCGCCTGTACGCCTTCGGCGCCACGGGCTTCCCGTTCACCAAGACGGCCCTTTTGCTCGATAGCCACAGCGAGGGCGTCTATGATGCGGCGATCGCTATGTACAAGTCAACCTGCGCGTACTGCAAGTGGGAGGACCTGGGCATTGTCACCATCAGCGGTATGACCGAGCGCGATAGCATGGCATCGTCGCCCAAGTTGGAAGAGGTGCGAGAGCTCGCTCGCAAGCTCGCCTAAGGGCAAGAAGAACGCATGGCAATCGGTGTTGGTGGAAAATGCTTGCTATCCTTACCAAGAGGAATGCTGATTGCCATGCGTTGATGCTTCCGCGGACAATTCCGGCGTGCTAAAACGCCTTCTCGTTCAAGAACTCCCTGAACGCGGGAATGTCAAAGCCGACGAGACCACGCCCGCGCTCTCCAATGACGCCGTCCTCCAGGAGGCGGCGTTTGTATTGGCTTGCGTAGTTGCTGGCGACGCCCATGCGTTTGGCTATCTCCGAGACTCTGCTGGGGCCAGAATCGGGCAGCATCGCGAGCAAAAAATCAATGTCTTTATCGGAAAGCTCCCGATAGGTCGTTTCGAGAATTCGATCACGCAGCTCCATGCGGGCAAGCAGAGAACCCTGCCGGACATCGGGTGTGCTGATTTTGGGCGAGTTCTCCGAAACATCCCATGTGCGATATCCGACGAGCTGCATCATATAGGGAAATCCGTCGACGGCCTTCACGGCATCCTCGAGCGCTTCTGGCGTGATTGAGCGGCCTCCGGCCTCAACGGTTTTGCGGAATGCGTTTGCAATTTCAACGTCAGTGATTCGTCCTAACTGATGATATTGGGAACGCCTGAGGAACGAGACGGAATCGTTACGCAGCAACGCCGATACTTTGTAGGGCAGTCCTGCCATGAGTAGGGCAACTTTTTTACCTTCGCGTACAAAGTGCTGGTAAACAGAGGCAAATTGAAGCATTTCTTCGAGATCGACTGTGACTTCATCGATGGTGATGAGAAGTCCGATGTCATGTTTTTCGAGTTGCATAAAGATGCCATTCATGCGCGTGCGCCAGTTGCCCTGAGCCTCTTGAGCATATGTCCAATCGATGCCCACTGGGCCAATTTGAACACCGTTTATGCGCGCGTGAGGCTGTGAGAGGTAGCTATCTGCGGCTTCTTTGGTTCGCTCGATAATATCTTCGAGCATGCCTGGCATGGCGGAGACATTTGCTGCGATCCAGTCGTGTTCAAGCGCCGTTTCTGAAAGGAGCGAGAGAAGCGCCGTCTTGCCCGTTCCCCTTGCGCCCGTAAAAATAGTCGACAGGTTTGGATCTCCCGGGCCGTTGATAAAGCCACGGTTGATGTCACGCAGAATATGCTCGCGACCCGCTAGAAAGGGAGGGACGCTTCCAAATGTTGGGGTAAAGGGGTTCTTGCTGTACTCCATGGCAGCTCCTTTGCAAGTTTTGCTAATTTTTGCAACTTTTGCTAACTTTTGCAAGTTTTGCTAACGACTGACCAAAGGGCATCGAAGCAGTGACGCTGACATTTTTTACGCAGAAAAATAAGCAGAAATCAATTTATCTGCGTTAAAACATAGTTGAGAAGAAAAACGACGAGTCCCGGGCGCAATGCCGTTGCGTTCCGGGCCTCGTCGCTTTGCGAAGTATCTAACGATCTCGTTGCCGTCGTCCTAGTCAAACAGACTCGGCATGTCGTTTTCTTTCATGAGAGCGCCGGCGGAGGGGAGGCTCTGCGCGGTGAACTTCTCGGCCGAGACGCCGGCGCCAAGAATCTCCTCGGTTGTGCCGACGGTGGTGACCGAGCGGCCCTTCTTGGCCGTAAAGGCCTGGACGCCCTGCGTGTTGGTGGTTGTCTTGGTCTTGAGCAGCGACGTGTTGAAGTTCATCAAACGATAGTCGCTCGAGACCAGCGCGATGTCGCGGTCCTCCTTGAGCACTTGGGCATACAGCAGCTTGCTGCCGCCGTAGATGGCGTTCTTGAGGCGCTTGCGGTTGGTCTTGGTGACGTATCCAGAAAGCGCGACGCGCACTACGCGGCCGTTCTCAAAGACGAACAGCACGTCGGCCTTGTAGTCCTCGGGGTCGATGACCCAGATGACGCTCTCGTCGGGTTCCATCTCAAGATCGGTCGGCAGGTACGATCCCAGCTGTGCCGACTTGGTGTCCTCAAATGCCGCAACCTTGCACTTGTACACCTGGCTCTTGTTGGTAAACACGAGCAGCTCGTGGGTGTTGGAGGACGGGAACTCGATAAAGGGCTTGTCGCCGTCCTTGTACTTGAGCGTGGTCGCCTTCTTGAGCACGCGATCCGTCATCTTCTTAAGGTAGCCATCGCGCGAGAGCATGATGGTGACCGGGTATTCCTCGACCTCGGGCTCCAAGCTTACCTCGATAACCTCATGGGGCTCGATTCTGCCCGTGCGGCGCGGCATCACGTACTTCTTGTTGACCGCGGCCAGCTCGTCGCTGATGACCTTCTTGATGTTCTCCTCGCTGGAGAGAATCTCCTCAAGCTCGGCAATCTCGCCCTCAAGCTTGGCGATGTCCTTGGTGCGGTTGAGAATGTACTCCTCGTTGATGTTGCGGAGCTTGAGCTCGGCAACAAACTCGGCCTGCGTCTCGTCGATGTCGAAGCCGCGCATAAGGTTGGGTACGACCTCGGCCTCGAGCTTGGTGCCGCGGATGATGGCGATGGCCTTGTCGATGTCGAGCAGAATCGCTTCGAGGCCGTGCAGCAGGTGCAGGCGCTCGGACTTTTTGTCCAGGTCAAAGTTAATGCGGCGACGCGTGGACTCAATACGCCACTTGACCCACTCGTGCAGGATCTGACGCACGCCCATAACGCGAGGGTAACCATCGACCAACACGTTGAAGTTGCACGAGAACGAATCCTGCAGCGTGGTCGAGCGATAGAGCTTGGCCATGAGCTTGTCGGGGTCGACGCCGCGCTTAAGGTCGATGGCGATACGCAAGCCCGAGAGGTCGGTCTCGTCGCGGATGTCGGCAATCTCCTTGACCTTGCCCTCCTTGGAGAGCTTGACGATGCGCTCGATGATGACATCGGTCTTGGTGGTGTAGGGAATCTCGTAGACCTCGATGATGCGCTCTTCGGGAATCCAGCGCCAGCGGGAGCGGATCTGGAAGCTGCCAAGGCCGGTCTCGACGATCTTTTCCATCTCCTCGCGGCGGTAGATGATCTCGCCGCCGGTCGAGAAGTCGGGCATGGGCATGTACTCGAGCAGGTCGCAGTCGGGATCCTGCAGGTAATGCATCGTGGCAGTGCAGACCTCGTTGAGGTTGAAACCGCAGATGTCAGACGCCATGGCGACGCCGATGCCCTTATTGGCCGAGACAAGGATGTTCGGGAACGTGGTGGGCAGCAGACGCGGCTCCTTCATGGCGCCGTCGTAGCTGTCGACGAAGTCGACCGGGTCCTTGTCGATGTCCTTGAAGATCTCGGCGCTGATGGGGGAGAGCTTGGCCTCGGTGTAACGCGAAGCGGCGTAGCTCAGGTCGCCCGAATAGTACTTGCCAAAGTTGCCCTTCGACTCCACAAAGGGGGCGAGCAGCGCCTCGTTGCCCGTCGCCAGGCGCACCATCGTCTCGTAGATCGCGGCGTCGCCGTGCGGGTTGAGCTTCATGGTCTGGCCCACGATGTTGGCGCTCTTCTGGCGCTCGCCCTTGAGCAGACCCATCTTGTACATGGTGTAGAGCAGCTTGCGGTGCGAGGGCTTAAAGCCGTCGATCTCGGGGAATGCGCGCGAGACGTTGACGCTCATGGCGTAGGGCATGTAGTTGACCTCGAGCGTCTGCGTGATCGGCTGGTTGGTGACCTCGGAGTGCAGGCCGATGACGTTCTCGGCGTTGACCTGCTTTTTCTTTGGCTGGTTCTTCGTCTTCTTCTTTGCCACGATATCCTCTTGAACTTCTTATGGGCCGTCGTTATCGATTTGCCGCTACTGCAGGTCCAACTGGTCCAGGTATTCCTTGCCGTGCTCGGAGATATGGCGCTTGCGGCCCGCTTCGTCGTTGCCCAGCAACAGGTTGAACATGGTTTCCATCTTGGTGACGTCCTCGGGCTCCACCTTGATCAGGCGACGCGTCTCGGGGTTCATGGTGGTGAGCCACATCATGTCCGGATCGTTCTCACCAAGACCCTTGGAGCGGTTGATGGAACACTTCTGGTCGCCGATCTCCTTGAGGATGCCGTTCTTCTCGAGCTCGGTGTAGGCAAAGTAGGTCTTCTCTTTGCAGTTGATCTCGTAGAGCGGCGACTCGGCGATATAGACGTAGCCCTCGTCGATAAGCGTGGGCACCAGTCGATAGAGCATGGTGAGCACGAGCGTGCGGATGTGGTAACCGTCGACGTCGGCGTCCGTACAGATGATGACCTTGTTCCAGTTGAGGTTGTCCAGGTCAAAGGCACCGAGGTTTTTGATGCGCTTGTCCTTGATCTCCACGCCGCAGCCCAGCACGCGCATGAGGTCCATGATGATGTCGGACTTAAAGATGCGCGGATAGTCCTCCTTTAGGCAGTTGAGGATCTTGCCTCGGACGGGCATGACACCCTGGAACTCGGCATCGCGCGAGGTGCGAATGGCGCCTGCTGCCGAGTCGCCCTCTACGATGTAGATCTCGCGGCGGCTCTTGTCCTTGGAGCGGCAGTCGATGAACTTCTGCACACGGTTGGCCATGTCGGTCTTCTGCTGCAGGTTGGTCTTGATGCTCTGACGCGTCTTCTCGGCGTTCTCGCGCGAGCGCTTGTTGATGAGCACCTGTTCCATGATCTTGTTGGCGGCGTCTTTGTTCTCGATCAGGTAGGTCGAGAGGCGCTCCTTAAAGAAGGCCGTCATGGCCTGCTGGATAAAGCGGTTATTGATGGCCTTCTTGGTCTGGTTTTCGTAGGACGTCTGGGTGGAGAAGCAGTTGGTCACCAGCACCAGACAGTCCTGGACGTCCTGCCACTTAATGCCGCTCTCGTTTTTGTTGTACTTGCCTTGTTGCTTGATGTAGGCATCGATGGCGCTGGTCAGAGCGCTACGGGCAGCCTTCTCGGGTGAGCCGCCGTTCTCGAGCCACGATGAGTTGTGGTAGTACTCCTGCATCATGAAGGTGCGCGAGAAGCACATGCACGCGGTGATTTTTACGTTGTAATCGGGCAGGTCCTCGCGATCGCGACCGCGACGGTCGGCCTCGATAAAGAAGGGCTCGGTAAGGTAGTCGGTACCGACCTTCTCGAGCACGTAGTCCTCGATGCCCTTGGGATAGCAAAAATCCTCTTCGGAAAACTCGCCATCGTCGCCCTCAATGCGCAGGCGGAAGGTCACGTTGGCGTTGACCACGGCCTGACGGCGCATGGTCTCGCGATACCAATCGTGGGGAATGCTAATCGAGGTAAAGACCTCAAGATCGGGGCGCCACTTGATGGTGGTGCCGGTGCGGTTCTCGTCGCTGGGCTCAATCTCGAGTGCCTTCTTTTTGGCACCGACGACCTTGCCCTTCTTAAAGTGCAGGGAGTACTTGTTGCCATCGCGCCAAACCGTGACGTCCATGTACTCGGAGGCGTACTGGGTCGCGCAGGAGCCCAGGCCGTTGGTGCCGAGCGAGAAGTCGTAGTCGCCGCCCTGGTTGTTGTTATACTTGCCACCGGCGTAGAGCTCGCAGAAGACGAGCTCCCAGTTAAAGCGCTTCTCGGAAGGGTTCCAGTCGAGCGGGCAGCCACGGCCATTGTCCTCTACCTGAATGGAGCCATCGCGAAAGGCGGTAAGGGTGATGAGCTTGCCGTAGCCCTGGCGCGCCTCGTCAACGGCGTTGGACAGGATCTCGAAGGCAGCATGCGCGCAGCCATCGAGTCCGTCCGAGCCAAAGATGACGGCGGGGCGCAGGCGTACGCGCTCCTCGTCCTTGAGCTGGCGGATACTGTCGTTACCATAGTTTGCGGTGTTTTTTGCCATACTCGCTCTCTCGGTGCTCCCTTGCTGCGTTTAAGTCATATAGATAGTCAAGGTAGCATAGCCCAGCCCACAGGCGATTCCAACCAACACGAAATCCATCGAACAATCGTTCGGAATTTGGTGGAACAGCGTTTACTCGGACAAAACCGAGTCGGTTCTGTCCGAGTAAGTTTGAAGGCGGTCGAATGCGTCCTGCTACGTTTGCGGTTGGATGCGTTTGTCAAAAACGTGCCATGCGGATTGTTGGATTGAATCGAACATTGGGACAGGCGTCTCATTTTATGGGCCGAGGGCGTGCGTATACGAGTCTTTTTGGTCCATAGGGGATGCTGGGCGGTTGCTAGTTGGGCCACGGGTCACTTCGCCGGCGCTGCTTTTCGCCATACGCTCATAGTGGAGGCCGATGCCACGGAGTCGACTTGGGACTCGGGCAACGGATGAGCTGTAAGCCGAAAGGAGCGGTGAGGATGATGAAGCCCATGACGAAGAAGCTGCTGTTAGGAATTCCCACCGTGACGCTTTCCCCACCGTGACGCTTTCGGCCGTGCTGGCTTGCACGCTTACCGGTTGCGGCGGAAATGCGCCGAGTGGCTCGGCTGGCAGCTCGGGCGGCGGCAGTGCTCCCGTAGAGAAGAAGGCCTATGAGTCGCAGACGGTCGAGGTAGCTGGTATAACCTATGAGTCGGTAGCCCACGATACGTTCTATCGCGGCGACGCTAAGCTGCAGGACGGCTTTTACCTGCACGTCAAGATCACCAACAACAATGCAAAGAACAGGACGTTTAGCTCCTTTAACGTGCATGCTGCCCAGGGCGATCTTGAGGCAGGCGACCCGTTGTTTACTTCCGGCAAGGCGGCCGTGCTCGATTACGTTGCAAGCGAGGCTCCCGATGAGCTTCACGAGGGCATCGATCTTTCCGAGAGGCCAGATATCGGTCCGGGCGAGACTGTTGAGTACGTGTATTTCTGGGCGCCCAAGACGGCGTACTACGGGCCCATCACTGTCGAGTTCGTAGATGCTTACGCCCCCGCCAAGAATCATGAGGCCATGCACTTTGACACCACGGGGTGCGAGACCAAGGAGTTCAAGGCGGCCGGCGGTGTGGCCGATTCTGGTGACGCGGCCAATATGACCGGCATCGATTGCGCATCGTACAGTATCGAGGCCGCCGATGGGTACACGCTGGATTCGTCCAACGAAGAGCACGAAAAGGCAGACTTCTTCCACGACGAGACTGGAGGACGCTTGCACATCAGCATCTTCCCGCGCTCGCCGGAGGAAGAGGTTGCAAGCCTAGAGCAGGTCTACGAAGGCAAGGAGACAACAACCGACCAGGTCGAGTACAACGGCATAACGTGGCTGCGCTTTACCGGTCCCGACAACGGCCATACGCTGTTTGCGACGGCTCCCGCAACGGGTGAAACCGTCCGCGTGTCGATTGGCTGGAAGATCGATTGGGACGCCGCCGTGCCCATGATGGAGGCGCTAAAGCTCAAGTAGCGCTGTGATTCCCATGTCAGGCGACTCAGGGCTGGCTCCGAGTTATCGGGGCCAGCCCTTTTTTGATGTTCGATGAGCCGAGTCGGCGTCTCTCGCAAAGGTAACTGAGAGCTAGTGAGGCTTATCAGAATTGACCTCATCGGCGGCGTCGTTTTCGAGCGCCGTGCGGCGGGCGCTGTAGGCGACAAGGCTGGCACCAGCTGCGGCGAGTGCTGCTGCGGCTGCCGTAAGGGGAGCGTTGACGTCGCCCGTGCCCGCAAGCGCGCCCGCTTTTCCGGGGCGCTTGCTATTGCCGTGATCCTTGCCGCTGCCAGAGCCACTGCCGCCACCGGAGCTGCTTCCGCCGGAGCCACCTCCGCTCGCGCCGCCATCGCCGTCGACCGTCATCGGGGCGTCGTGAAGTCCCGTCGTATCCGCGCTGTCGCATACGCCGACCTGAACTTCTGAGCGTTCGCATGCCGCGTCGGGCACATGAAGCTCGTGCAGTACGGCATCCAGCGCCGAGTTTGCGCCCGGTCGAATTGCCTCGAGCGTTACGGGATCGAGCGCCACCAGATTATGTGCCTTCGCATACAGCGTTACGCGTTTGCCCACTTCGTCGCTCCAACTCTCGGGAATGGCGAAGCTCATGCGGAACTGTGCCGTGCAGCCTGGTGCCAGCACGGCGTTGCCATTGTCAGCAACCAGCGGGTGCGTCGCAAAACGTGCGCCCAGCGTCTCGAGCGCGTACTTCACGTGTGCCATGTCGTTGGCCGAAGCATCCTCGGCGAGCTCCGGATCGTAGATCGATGCCATGCGTGCGTTCACTCCGAACCCGATGGATGCGCTGGAGAACGGCTGGCTGGAGCCCTCTCGGTACAGATCGATCGTGCCGGCGGTCAGCAAGGTGTTGCCGTCGTTTCGCACCGTGACCATGAAGGATTCGCCTGCTGCCCCGGGCACCACCGCGCCCGAGGTAGCGACCGCGCCCGTCGGAGTGGCACACGCCACCAAGGGCACTTCGATGCCGTGCAGCTCCGCCTTGCTCTGCTCCGCGCTCACAATGTGCGTGGCGAGCGCGGAGAGCATGCCTCCCGACGTCAAAAATGTCGTTATCTGATCGACAGGGTGGTCCAGCTCGCACATCACGAACGGCTCCGTGAACAGATCGCCTGCCAAGGTGCTGGCGAAGATGCGGAAGTGCTTGCCCATCACTGCTACCGGGTTGCCTTCTTCGTCGTAGGTTTGTCCCACCTTGCCATCGGTGTTCTCTACATAGAGCACGCACCTGCCGTTGTTGCTTACGCTAAACGATGCCGGGCCACAGCCTGCGGCACCTACGGGCTGCGTTGCAAATGCCGATGCGCCTCGCGTCCAAGTAATATGCTGCAGTTGCTCGTTGACGGTTGCCAAAAAGCCCGTGTGCTGCGGCCACGGCACCGCGTGGGGTACTGTGGCATCTGGCGACATAACGCCCCAGCCCGCAATGGACTGGCCGATCACGGCGTACGATGCGCAGCCACAACCGCCTGCAGTCTCGTATGCAACGGGCACCACCATTTTGCCATTGATATTCTCGGGCTCGCCCAGCTCGATACTCGATGGTGCTTGCGGAAAGCGGAGAACTTGGCGGAACGTCAGGCTGTCGCCCGAAACGTCCGACCACAGGGTAAAGCACTCCAGCGCAACCTCGGCCTCGCTGCCGAGCGCCTTTTCTGCGGTGGTTCCGCGGCGGTGGAGGTAGGCGCCCGACAGGCGCCCGTCGACAAGTGTCTTGCCCACCGTGATGCGTGGGCACTGCAGGCAATGGTAGCCATCCTCCTGAAGGCGGCCGCGCGAGATGCTGCGCCACGACGTGTGCGATATCACGCGAACTCCGTCGTTGCTTATGCGCAGACGCACAACGGACAGTATGCCGGATGTGCTCGCCGTATCGAAAAGGGTGTTGTCACCGGCGGGGCGTTCGCCCGAGACCAGCAGCACGTAGGCGTCCTGGTTTCCCCTCCCGTCTGTATATTCCACCACGTCGAAGTCGTAATCGAATATGCCGGTGCGCTCCACGTCGCCCTCGCCAAACCCAAGGGGGAAGTCCACGGGCGTGGGAGCGGACCACGTGCCGTTCGTCTTTGTATGCACCACCAGGCGCGAACGACCATTCTCGCCGTAGCGCACCGAGGCGATACGGAATAGGCACTCCACGCCGGCAATCATCGTTAGCTTCATGTGGGCTTCGCTGAGCACGCCGGAAAACAGCACGTTGTCGCTCGAGGGTTTTATGCCGCCACGCTCGTCCTCCGACACGCCGGTAGAGTTGGCGTCCGGGTCGGCAACGGTGTTCGTTGCCTGACCGATGTAGGTGTACTCATACATCGGCGCGGCGTTTTCGTCGTTTTCCATCAGTGCGTGGACGAAATGCTCAACCTGTCCCGTGTCGTCGCTTTCTGCATCTGCCTCGAGTTCAATGCGCGTGACCGCTTGCTCCCAATCGCGTGCGACAGGCGCGGCGTTTACGGCAGTGGCTTTAACCTCGGCGCGCGCGAGCAGCTCGGCGTTGGTGACAATGGTGGCCGATGCGATAAATTGCGGCACACCGCCCGCCTCGATGTTGCTGGGCGTGCCGAAGCAGGCATCCAACGTGTAAGGCGTATCTCCACCCAATGCGAGCTCAGAGCGCTGGAACACATACTGGTTGCCATTGTTCACCGACATATTCCACGAATCGAGGAGTGTGGGCCACGACCTGGAGTGGGTATGATGAATTGGACACCTAGTTAAGAGCGAAAGGTGTTCAAGATGACCCAAAGAAGAAAGCGATACGACAGGCAGTTCAAGGTCTCGGCGGCAAAGGTGGTCCTGTCC
>CABURR010000012.1 GCA_902493985.1 uncultured Collinsella sp.
CGGATGGTGCCATCTTTGCGGTCGACCGTCACGCCGGGAAAGTTACCGACGTGCTGGTTGGAGCCCGTCAGCTGGTTGAATAACGTGGTCTTGCCGCAGTTTTGGTTGCCGGCGAGGGCAAAGTGCAGCGGCGCGCCCTCGGGCACGGCCGTCTTTGCCGCACGGGGCGAATACGTCCCCTCGCCCAGGGCCGGATGCTCCGTCGTGCCGATTGCGGCGTTAGCGCGCGGACCCGTATCGGTGTCGTGAATACCCACGAGCTCGATGCGAGCGGCATCGTCCTTGCGCAGTGTCAACTCGTAGCCACGCAGGCGGATCTCGAGCGGATCGCCCATGGGGGCGTACTTCATCATGGTGACTTCGGTGCCCGGCGTTAGGCCCATGTCCAAAATATGCTGTCGGAGTGCCTGATCGTCCGATGCCACCGATGCGACAACGGCGTCTTTTCCGATCTCGAGCGTATCGAGCTTCACGTCCGTGTTCCTCCCCCGACGCCCACAGGGCGTTGTATTTATGTTCACCATGGCTAACCGTTTGCCATGGCTAACCAATTTTAAACTTACATGATAGCGTGAACACACAATGACGTTCAATCAGCAGATTGGCGCAATGGGGACAGGCAGGAGAGTTCAGGGCCATAGTTTCCCGATGAGGCCTCTCGGGGAAACTACATCCCAGAATTCTGGCTCGAAACGGGATATGGTTTCCCAAACAGGCCTCTTACGGAAAATGCATCCCGGAATCCCCACTCGAAACGGGACGCACTTTCCCAGTCGAGGCCCTATGGGAAACTGCGTCCCACCTTGAAAGGCAAAACTGGGACGCAGTTTCCGGGCGGGGCATCAAAAACAAAGTTGCGGTGGAATAGTTCCTGGATGGGCTGGTTGATGCCCCAGATCGGAACTATTTCACCGCAAGTTATTGAAGGGCTGGGATGCCCGTCCTCTTACAGATGGCGCTCCAGGAAGCGGAAGGCTAGGCGAATCCAAGGACGGACTGCCACCTGCTTGTCCTCGTTGTCGACCGCGGTGTTGGCGTTGCCGAGCGAAAGGCCGTGACCACCTTGGTCAAAGACGTGCATCTCGCAAGGGACGCCCTCCTCTGCCATGCGTTGGGCAAACGGGTAGACCTGCGCGATCGGCGCCGTCTTGTCGTCGGACACGCCCCACACAAAGGTCGGTGGCATCTGACGCGAAACATGCGTGGTGGGGCAGATGTCGGCCAGATGCTCGTCAGTTGCCTCGCCGCCCGTCACCATCGACAGGTAGTCGTTGAGCAAATCGCGCCCCGTCTTGCCGCCCGTCTTGGGCACACGCAAGTCAATGCGCGGATCGCGCGTCTGCATGTCACGCACATAGGCAAAGTCGAGCAATGGATAGCCCAGCACCACGGCATCGGGACGAATGTCGTCCGGACGCGCCCCGGCAAGTGCCGCGAAGGGGCCGGTCTTCCACTGTGTTGCCAGCGAGGCGCAAATCATGCCGCCAGCAGAAAAGCCCACGACGCACACGCGCTTAGGATCGACATGCCACTCGTCGGCGTTGGCGCGCACCGTGGCGACCATCTTGGCAAGATCTGCCTGGGGGTGCGGAAAGCTCACGTCACCCGTAGAACTCGTGACATAGTTGAGCACAAAGGCCTGGTAGCCGCGATCCAAAAATGCAAACGCCACCGGGTCCTGCTCGTGCGGAGCGATATGCGTAAACCCGCCTCCGCCGCAGATGATCACCGCGGGGCGGCGGCCATTCGGTTTATCGGGCAGCGGCTCGGCACCCAAATACGTAAACGTCGCCGGATAATCCTCGGTCGGCTCCTCGCCCCACAGCGCATGGTTCTCGACAATCATATGTGCTCCCTTCGCGCAAATTATGCGCCCTTGTTTTTCGCCTTCAAGCGTACCCCACTTGAACCCGTGGCGCAGAAACACTCCGGCAATAAGTTTCCCTTCAACTGATATATCACATAATCCCAGTTCAGAGGTATCGTTGAGCAGCGTAGAATAGGGGCGTTGACCAAGCCGCGAAACACATGTGAAACGTTTCCGGCAAACCAAACGCGCGATATGCGCCTATTTAAGTTGGAGGCAACTATGGGTCTGCTCGATTCGCTTAAGTCCACCTTCACCTCGACCGGCGAGGCGTCCGTTCCGCCCGCAGCAAGCTTCGCTACCCGCGAAGGCGTCATCTATGCCCCCGTCAACGGCGTGCTCGTCAACCTGAACGAGGTTCCCGACGAGACGATCGCCTCGGGCATGCTTGGCCAGGGCTATGGCATCGAGCCCATTACCGGCACCATCTATGCGCCCGCCAACGGCCGCATCGGTGCCACCACTGTCACCAACCACTCCATCGGCATGATTACCGAGGACGGCCTGCGCGTGTTCATCCATGTTGGCCTGGGCACCGTGGAAATGAACGGCAAGGGTTTTGCCCGCTTTGTCGAGATGGGCGATGTGGTCAAGGCAGGCCAGCCGCTCATCAGCTTCGACCGCGAGGCCATTAAGGCCGCTGGTCACGAGGACATCGTGACCGTCATCGTCTCCGAGCTCGATCGTCTTAAGAGCATCGACCATGTCGGCGAGTCTGGAACGCTTATCGGCGGCAACCCGCTCGTCAAGCTTGGCGACCCGCTGCTGGTTGCCAAGACCAAGTAGCTAGGCCCCGCGCCACACAGCCAAAAGGCACCTCGTCAAGCGCCCACGACCATTAGGCCGCGGGCGCTTTTCGTTTGAAAAACCATCCCGCCAATGCCTTATCTGTATAGCCCAAATGAGCCGAGCTGCTAGAATATCGAACTGTATGGATAACTATCATTCAACCGTTATGGGAGGATACGTGAACCGCACCAAAATCGCGCAGCTCTATGCCGATGCCGAGTCGCTCGGCGGCCAGACCGTCACCGTCGCCGGCTGGGTCAAGTCCGTCCGCGACATGAAGAACTTTGGCTTTGTTACGCTCAACGACGGCAGCTGCTTCCGCGACCTGCAGGTCGTCATGAACCGCGAGGCACTCGACAACTACGACGAGATCGCCCATCAAAACGTCTCGGCCGCACTCATTTGCACCGGCACCGTCAAGCTGACCCCCGATGCGCCCCAGCCTTTCGAGCTTTCTGCCACCTCCATCGAGGTCGAGGGCGTCAGCGCCCCGGATTACCCGCTGCAGAAGAAGCGCGCAACCGTCGAGTTCCTGCGCACCCAGCAGCACCTGCGTCCGCGCACCAACCTGTTCCGCGCCGTGTTCCGCATCCGCTCTGTCGCGGCTGCCGCCATCCACCGCTTCTTCCAGGAGCAGGGCTTTGTCTACGTCAACACCCCCATCATCACCACGAGTGACTGCGAGGGCGCCGGCGAGATGTTCCGCGTGACCACGCTCGACCCCAAAAATCCGCCCCTCACCGAGTCCGGCGAGGTCGACTGGAGCCAGGACTTCTTTGGCAAGCATGCAAGCCTCACCGTGTCCGGCCAGCTCAATGCCGAGAACTTTGCCATGGCCTTTGGCGACGTGTACACCTTTGGCCCCACCTTCCGTGCCGAGAACTCCAACACCACGCGCCACGCCGCCGAGTTTTGGATGATCGAGCCCGAGATGGCCTTTGCCGACCTTAACGACTACATGGATAACGCCGAGGCCATGCTCAAGTACGTCCTTAAGGACGTTATGGCAACCTGCCCCGACGAGCTCAATATGCTCAACAAGTTTGTGGACAAGGGTCTGCTCGAGCGCCTGGACCATGTCGCCAACTCCGACTTTGCCCGCGTTACCTACACCGAGGCCGTCGAGATCCTGGAGCAGGCAGTCGCTGCTGGCCACCAGTTTGATTACCCCGTCAGCTGGGGCATCGACCTGCAGACCGAGCACGAGCGCTTCCTGACCGAGGAGCACTTTAAGCGCCCGACCTTCGTGACCGACTACCCGGCCGAGATCAAGGCGTTCTACATGCGCATGAACGAGGACGGCAAGACCGTCGCCGCCGCCGACTGCCTGGTTCCCGGTATCGGCGAGATTATCGGCGGCTCCCAGCGCGAGGAGCGCCTGGATCTGCTCGAGGCCCGCATCAAGGACCTGGGTATGAATCCCGAGCAGTACAAGTACTACCTTGACCTGCGCCGCTACGGTTCCTGCAAGCACGCCGGCTACGGTCTGGGCTTCGAGCGCTTGGTCATGTATCTGACCGGCGTGGGCAACATCCGCGACGTCCTGCCGCACCCGCGCACCGTGGGCAACGCCGACTTCTAATCGTCGGACACTAGCTCGCGTCGCCACACGCCAACGCTCATCGTACAAGCGTCTCTCGACATCGGTCGAGAGACGCTTTTTTCAACAGCATCCGTCAAGCTTTTGGCAAGGTTTTGGTCAGTTGAGCAGGGCTGTTGAAAACTCGACCCGCCGTTTGCCGACGACTACCGACCGCCCAGAGCGCCCTGCGCCCCTGGGAAAGCCCCACGTCCTAGGCTCCATACCGTCGCCACCCAAAACGGAAAGGACGTGGGCACGATGACCGAAGCCGCTGTTGAAACCTACGACACCACGACTAGAGGCGCCGCCTCGATGGCAGCCTATCGCGCCGTTCGCATCCTGCAACTATTAAGCGAAAACACCGGCGAGGACAAGGCCATGCTTTCCGATGAGCTGATCCGGCGCCTCGCCCATCCCGACGACCCCGCCCGCATGCCCATCTCGGCGGCGCGGCGCAGCATCTACACCGCCATCTCCGCGCTTCGCCATGCCGGATACGAAATTGAGTACAAACGCGGCGTGGGCTACAAACTTCTTACCCGCCCGCTCACCGATGAAGAGATCATCCGGCTCCACGGTATGGTCATGCGCAACCGCTCCACGCCTATCGCTATCCGCAAGAGCATGGCGCAGCACTTAGTTGCCATGGCGAGTGCCGACGTTCGCGGCTACCTCGATACACCCGAACCCGCTCCAAGCGCAGGCAGCAAGGCTACCAAGGCAACACGCACGCCCATCAAGCGCGTCGACACGTGCGAGCTCGTCGAGCAGGCCATCGACCACGGAACCACGGTGAGTTTTGATATTTCGAGCGTTACGACGCGTGGCGAAACCGAAGCAGCACGGATGACGCTGCGTCCCTTTGCCATCAGGCAGCGCGATGGCATCTCGTATCTGCTGGGAACGGTCTACGACGCCCGAGGCGCCGATGACACGTTGCGTACCGTAGAGATTGGCCGAATGAGAAACGTCACCACACGTCTCCTCGACGGCAAGAAGCTCTTCGCCGCCCTAGACGAGGACGACGCCTCCTCCGCCGCATAAGACCCTCCGCCGCCCATTCGACTACCCGCACCGCCCATCCGATTCTGTATTAAAAAACCCGCCAGGCTGTTGTAAAAATGGACATCAGCGCTACTATAGTTCCACTTGCACTTTGTCCCAGTGCAGTGTTTCCAGCCATTTTTATACTGGGGGTAATGATATGAAGGACATCACCATCAGCCGCAGGAGCCTTCTGGTCTCCGCCGGCCTGCTCGCGCTCGCCCCGCTCGCCGGGTGCGGCGGCAACTCTGGTTCCGGCTCTGCTGCCGCCGGTTCCGACTACACCATCGGCGTTCTGCAGCTCACCGAGCACTCCGCACTCGATGCCGCCAACGACGGCTTTGTCAAGGCCATCAAGGAGAGCGGCCTTAAGGTCAAGATCGACCAGAAGAACGCCCAGAACGACCAGTCCACGTGTAAGTCCATTGCCGACAAGTTTGTGGGCGACAACGTCAACCTGATTTATGCCATCGCCACGCCCGCCGCGCAGGCTGCCGCCGGCGCCACGGCCGATATCCCCATCGTGGGCTGCGCCATCACCGACTACGCCGCCTCCGGCCTGGTCCAGGACAACGACAAGCCCGGCACCAACGTCACGGGCGCTTCCGACCTCACCCCGGTCGCCGAGCAGCTCGAGATGATGCAGAAGGTCCTGCCCGACGTTAAAAAGGTCGGCCTGCTCTACTGCACCGCCGAGTCCAACTCCGACGTCCAGATCAAGGCCGCCAAGAAGGAGCTCGACAAGCTGGGCCTCGAGTACACCGATTTCACCGTCTCGAGCTCCAACGAGATTCAGTCCGTCGTCGAGTCTGCCGTGGGCAAGGTCGACGCGCTGTACTCCCCCACCGACAACACCATCGCCGCGGGCGCCTCGCAGGTGGGCCAGATCTGCAAGGAGAACAAGCTTCCCTTCGTGACTGGCGAGGAGGGCATGTGCATGGCCGGCGGCCTGTTCACCCTCTCCATCAATTACGAGGATCTGGGCTACGCCGCGGGCGAGATGGCCGTCAAGATTCTGAAGGGCGAGGCCAAGCCCGAGGATATGCCGATCAAGCACCTCTCGAGCAAGGACCTGGTCGTCGTCAAGAACGACGAAATGGCCGAGGCCCTGGGCATCGACCTTTCCGCTCTGGACGCGTAATGCTATACGCGGCATGCGTCTAGAGCCCGTGCTCGCGCTTTAGCTGCGTTATTCAATATCTGAGCCACAGGGGCGGGCGCTGTAGACCGGCGTCCGCCCTGCTTGTTTCAGGTAAAACAAAACGTCTGTCCGCAGCTCTTCTATGCATTGTTACCGCTATTATGGTGAATCACGTGTCCACCCTATCCTAGGAGGTATGAAGCATGCTCATTGCATTGCAGGGCGCCGTTTCGCAGGGCGTCCTCTGGGGCATTATGGTGCTTGGCGTGTTTATCACGTTCCGCCTGCTCGACATTCCCGATATGACCTGCGACGGCAGCTTTGCCCTCGGCGGCTGCGTCTGCGCTGTGCTCATCGTCAATAACAACGTCGACCCGCTGCTCGCCGTGCTGGCCGGTATGTGCGCCGGCGCCATCGCGGGTGCCGTCACGGGCATTTTGACCACCGTCTTCGAGATTCCCGCGATCCTCGCCGGAATCCTCACCCAGATCAGCCTGTGGTCCATCAACCTGCGCATCATGGGCAAGTCCAATACGCCAATTCTTGCCAAGGGCACCGTGTTCTCGGCCGTCAGCAATATGACCGGTCTGCCGCAGTCCACCGTTGCCATCATCTTGGGCATCCTGCTCGCCGTGGCTATCGTTGCCATCCTGTATTGGTTCTTTGGCACCGAGATCGGCTCGGCGCTGCGCGCCACCGGCAACAACGAGTACATGATCCGCGCTCTGGGCGTCAACACCAACTCCACCAAGATGATCGCCCTCGTGCTCTCCAACGCCCTCATCGGCCTTTCGGGCGCGCTCATCTGCCAGAGCCAAAAGTATGCCGACATTGGTATGGGCACCGGTGCCATCGTTATCGGTCTTGCCGCCATTGTTATCGGTGAGGTGCTCGGCCGTCTGCTGCCCGGCGGCCTCACGCAGTTTAGCGTCCGTCTTGCCTCCGCCGTCTTTGGCTCCGTGGTGTACTTCCTTATCCGCGCCATCGTGCTGCAGTTGGGCATGGACGCCAACGACATGAAGCTGCTCTCCGCCGTAATTGTCGCTGTGGCCCTGTGCGTGCCCGTGGTTTGGGAGCGCTATAAGCTCCGCAGCTCCTACACGAAGGGGGATGAGGCAGATGCTTAAGCTCTCGCACGTCAAGAAGACCTTTAACAAGGGCACCGTCACCGAGAAGCGCGCGCTCACCGGCGTCGACCTCACCCTGAATGACGGCGACTTTGTAACCGTGATCGGCGGCAACGGCGCCGGCAAGTCCACGCTGCTCAACATGATCGCCGGCGTGTACCCGCTCGATTCGGGCGTTATTGAGCTCGACGGCACCGACATCTCGCGCCTGAGCGAGTCGCAGCGCGCCAAGTACCTGGGCCGCGTGTTTCAGGACCCCATGCGCGGTACCGCTGCCGACATGCAGATCGCCGAGAACCTGGCCCTCGCCAAGCGTCGCGGCCAGCGTCGCGGCCTTTCGTGGGGCGTCACCAAGGCCGAGAAAGATGAGTACGTTGAGCTGCTCAAGCGCCTGGACCTTGGTCTGGACACGCGTCTCAACGCCAAGGTCGGCCTGCTCTCGGGCGGCCAGCGCCAGGCACTCACCCTGCTGATGGCCACGCTCACCAAGCCGCGCCTGCTGCTGCTCGACGAGCACACCGCGGCCCTCGACCCCAAGACGGCCTCTAAGGTGCTTAACCTGACCGAGGAGATCGTCGACGAGAACCACCTGACCACGCTCATGGTCACGCACAACATGAACGACGCCATCCGTCTGGGCAACCGTCTGATCATGATGCACGAAGGCCACGTGATCTACGACGTGGCGGGCGATGAGAAGAAGTCGCTCACCGTAGCCGACCTGCTGCAGAAGTTCGAGGAGGTCTCGGGCGGCGAGCTCGCCAACGACCGCATGCTGCTGAGCTAAAACCTGCCAAAAAGGGACAGGTTTATTTTGGCAGGTTTTATCTGCGCAAACGCCAAAACCGCCGCAAAGGGACAGACGCCCTTGCGGCGGTTTTCGCATATTATGTCGATAATCCAGCGTCAGCAGGAACTACTGGTTAAGGACTAAGGAAACTGCCACGAGAAGCTCTCTTCCCCGTCTCGCCTTGACCGCCGCACTCCTTGCCGGCGTGCTCGCCGGCGCCCCAGCTTACGCCACCGCGGCCACCCCATCTCAAGTTATCGGCCCGTCCGATGTGATCGGACGGGCTTCTTGGTGGGTATCATGGTTGGACGATCATAAGGAGGTTTTCCCTACATGGAATTGTTTGAGCCGATTCTTCATTTCTTTGAGCAACGGTGGGTCCACAACATCATCTGGGCCGTCATCTTGGCGATAGGCACCGCCGTCGCCGCCAAGGTCGTATCCAAGACCCTGAACCATCTGCTTAACCGAGACGATAACCCGCTTCCGGCATCGAGTATCTTCATCAACATCGCGCGCGCCGTCATCTGGATGATTGGCGGCAGCTTTATCCTCGACAACTGTTTTGGCATTAATGCAAACGCCCTCGTCGCCGCTCTTGGCGTCGGCGGCATCGCCATCTCGCTCGGCTTTCAGGACACGCTATCAAACCTTATCGGCGGCATGCAGGTGACCTTTATGGGCATCATCAAACCCGGCGACAATATCGAGGTCGGCGGCGTATCCGGCGTTGTCCAAGACATCACTTGGCGCCATACGACGATTGAGGATGCCTGTGGACAGACCATCATTGTGCCCAATTCCAACATCTCCAAGAACACGCTCGTGCATTTGATGCCCTTTGGGCGCGTGGCCGTGCCCGTTGCCGTAAAGGACACGTCTAAGTGGGCCTCCCTTGACGTGCTGGCAGACGAGCTCACGAGCGCAACCAAAACGGCCGTCTCGCCCATCTCGGGCTTTGACAAGGAGCCCTACGTACTCTTTAGCGAAATCGGCGACTTTGGCATCAAAGGAAAGATCATCTTTATCGTCAGCGACGACAGCACTACTTTCACGGCAGCCGACGCCTGCATCCGCGCCATCGCCCCCATCATCGCCTAAACCACCGCAAAGGGGACAGGCATCTTTGTAGTGGTTTTCATTCGTGGTACCATGGTTCATATCGTTGTTTAAACGACTAAGGGAGTAGACACCATGGAAGAGGCCTATCGTCAAGCACGCAAGCGCGGCGAGCAAGGACGTCGACGCGCCATTAGCCAAAGCGAGCATCCATACCTTACGGACCTCGATAGCTTGGTTGCTCAGCTCCCCTTAGGTCAGCGAGAGAATGTCGGCCTGCGGGATATTCCGCTCGAAATGGTCGTCGGCACGGTCACCAAGGGCCGTCAGTCCGCCTTTTCGTGTAACTTTATGCCCCTGCTTCCGTTTAGCACCGAGTTCGCCCGCAAGTGGTCCAACCTCTACGACATCCAGGTGACCGAGGGCTATCGCGACCCCGTCATCGTCACCGAGTTCATGCATCGGTTCTATGTCCAAGAAGGCAACAAACGCGTCAGTGTCCTCAAATTCCTAGACGCCCCGACGGTTTCGGCCAAGGTCACCCGTCTCTACCCCGGCACATGGGATTCCGTCGAAAGCCGCCTGTACGGCGAGTTCTGCGCGTTTTGGCGCGTCTGCCCCCTATACGAGATCGAGTTCTCGCGTGAGGGAAGCTACGAAACGCTCGCGAAGATGCTCGGTCAGAACCTTATCGAAAAATGGCCGCAGAAAAAGGTCGACTACCTGCGCCACACTTTCCTGCTCTTTAAGCGTGCCTACCTTCGCGCAGGCGGCGATCACCTGGACATTACGCCCGCCGACGCCATGCTCGTCTACCTCAATGTGTACAACCAGGACCGCCTGCTGGATACGCCAACGGATATCGTCGTAAACCGCCTGTGCAAGATCTGGCGCGAGCTGGTCATTGCCGGCAAAAATGACGAGGACAAGGTCGATCTTGTCGAAGCACCGAGCGTCGACGAGGAGGAGACGCCCGCCAAGTCCACCTCCGGCGTGCTCAACTTCTTTATGGGCAAGACCGTCTATTCGGCGGCCAACCCCCTGCGCATCGCCTTTATCCATGAGTTCCCCTGTGCGACGTCGAGCTGGGACAGCCTGCACGACCAAGGGCGTCAGTATCTCGATGAGCACTTTGGCGGTATCGTGCGCACCGAGGCGTTCGAGGACTGTCACGATCCGGATGTGTTCTACGCCGCCGTGGAAACGGCTGTCAAACATGGAGCAAACGTCATCTTCTCGACCTCGCACCGCCTGATGGAATATACGCTCAGAGCTGCCGTTGAGTATCCCCGGGTTCGGTTCCTCAACTGCTCTATCGGCCTTCCCCATCAAAGCGTCCGTTCGTACTTTGGCAAGATGTACGAGGCCAAGTTTCTGCTGGGCGCCCTTGCGGCCAGCATGGCGGACAACCACCGCATCGGTTACCACGCGTCGGTCTTCGCCTCGGGCGCACTCAGCGAGATCAACGCCTTTGCGATTGGCGCCTCGCTGCTCGACCCGCGCGCGCAGGTCATCCTCACCTGGGGCGATGTTCCCGCCGGTGGTCTTGCCGAAGCCATGTGCCGCGAAGGCGTAAGCGTCATGACCGGCGCTGACATGTCAAAGTCGCTCGAAGACCCAACGGCCTACGGGCTTCACCGCTTGGTCGACGGCAAAGTCACCGGCATCGCCATGCCCGTATGGAACTGGGGCCGTTACTACGAGCTCATCGTTCGCAGCCTTCTTCACGGCACGTGGGACGAGACCAGCGACGACAACCAAGTGCGCGCTGTCAACTACTGGTATGGCATGAGCTCCGGCGTTATCGACATCCGTTACGCTCCGGGCCTACCCTACCAAACGCGCAAACTCGTGCAGTTGCTCCGCAACGGCATTGTTGTGGGATCCATCAACCCCTTTGGCGGCGAGCTCCACAGCCAGAACGGCGTGGTACAGATCGAAGGCTTCCCTCCGCTGCCGAGCACGCAGATTGTCGAGATGAATTGGCTGGCGGACAACGTGGTAGGCACCATTCCGCAGCTCGACGATGAGCCGAAAGTCCCTGCCCTATGAAAATCCTTGCCATAGCCGATACCGAAGAACGATGCCTTTGGGAGTGCTTTCGCAAGGAACGCTTTGAGGGAGTCGACCTGATTTTGTCCGCCGGCGATCTGGACCCGGACTATCTTGAGTTTTTGGTTACGGTCATCAACAAACCGCTCATCTACGTGCGCGGCAATCACGATGACCGCTACGCACGTCATGCACCGGGTGGATGTATCTGCGTAGAGGACAGCGTGTACACGTACCGAGGGATTCGCATTGCGGGCCTTGGCGGGTCCATGCGTTATCGCGACGGCGCCAACATGTACACCGAACGCGAGATGTCCAAACGCATGCGTAAGCTGTCGCGTAAGGTTAGGATGGTCGGCGGGTGCGACATTCTGCTTACCCATGCACCCGCCGCCGGTATGGGTGATCTGGACGATCTACCGCATCGAGGGTTTAAGTGCTTTAACACGGCGCTTGAGTCCTGGGGGGTCGACTACATGGTGCATGGGCATGTACACCAAAGCTACGGTTGCGATTTTCAGCGCGAGCGTCAGCACGCATGCGGGGCAACGATCATCAACGCCTGCGGCTATACGCAGTTTGAGCTCGACCAGACGCACTACCCCATCCGCGGCTGGCAAGCAGCCTGGCTCAACTCACAAACCATGCGCCGCGAGCTCAAACGCCACGATGCCATCGAGTCCTCAACAGCCAGAACACCCTGGTAACCACCTCAAAGGGGACGCTGTCCCCTTTGAGGTGGTTTTGACGCGATAGCAAGAAACCCGGTCCTGCACAAGGCAGAACCGGGTTTCTTTAGCAATGCTTGCTGTACTCAGGCAGTAACTAGCAGTTACTCAGCCAGGAAGTCACGCTGGACAGCGGGATCGACCTTGACGCCAGGGCCCATGGTGGAAGACACGGAGATGGACTTGACGTACTTGCCCTTAGCAGAAGAGGGCTTGACGCGCAGAATCTCGGTGTACAGGGCAGCGTAGTTCTCGACGAGCTGCTGCTCGGAGAAGGACTTCTTGCCCAGGGGCACGTGGCAGATGCCGTAGCGATCGGCGCGATACTCAACGCGGCCGGCCTTGAGCTCGGAGACCATCTTGGCGACGTCCATGGTCACGGTGCCGAGCTTGGGGTTCGGCATGAGGCCACGGGGACCAAGGATCTTACCGATGCGGCCAACCTTGGCCATCATGTTCGGCGTAGCGATAGCGGCGTCGAAGTTGATCTCGCCCTTCTGGATCTGGGCGACGAGCTCGTCGGAACCGATGATGTCGGCGCCGGCAGCCTCAGCCTCGCGGGCCTTCTCGCCCTCGGCGAAGACGGCAACACGAACGGTCTTGCCGGTGCCGTGGGGCAGGGAGATGGAACCACGGATGTTCTGGTCAGCCTTACGAGTATCGATGCCCAGACGGAAGTGGGCCTCGACGGTCTCGTCGAACTTGGCGGTGTCGAGCTCCTTGATGAGCTTGGCAGCCTGAAGGGGGGTGTAGAGCGTGGCGCGGTCGATCTTCTCGGCAGCGGCGTTATAGCTCTTACCATGCTTAGCCATGTGCATTACCTCCTGTGGTTAAACGGGCGTGAGCCCTCCCACATCGTATCGTGTACCCTATTGCACACATTTAACGGGCGCCCCGGTCGGAGCACCCGTCGTTACCATAAGAAATCGCTACTCAGCGATGGTGACGCCCATGGAACGGGCGGTACCGGCGATGATCTTCTTGGCGGCGTCAATGTCGTTGGCATTGAGGTCCGGCATCTTGATCTCGGCGATCTTGGTGAGCTGCTCCTGGGAGAGCTGACCAACCTTGTCGGCCTGGGGCTTAGCGGAACCAGACTTGAGGTTCAGCTCCTTCTTGATGAGGTGAGCCGCCGGCGGGGTCTTGGTGATGAAGGAGAAGGACTTGTCCTCGTAGACAGAGATCTCAACGGGGATGATGTCACCCTTCTTGTCCTGCGTCTCGGCGTTAAAGGCCTGGCAGAACTGCATGATGTTCACGCCAGCAGCGCCCAGGGCGGGGCCGACGGGAGGAGCGGGGTTTGCTGCACCAGCAGGAATCTGGAGCTTAATGACGTTGGCAACCTTCTTCTCAGCCATGGTCATTCCTTTCGAATCACGAGTGTGAAGTACTTGCTATATCGTAAGCACGCACGTGTTAGAAGCACTCCTGAGATGAGCAGTCACAGAAGAAGCACGCTCGCGCGAACGGACGAAAACTTAAGCGATGACAGCGACCTGGTTAAAGTCGAGCTCGACCGGCGTCTCGCGGCCAAAGATCATCAGCGTGACCTTGAGCTTGCCAGCCTCGGTGTTAACCTCGGAGACCTTGCCATCAAAGTCGGTAAGCGGGCCATCGGTGACGCGGACGGACGTACCGACCTCAATATCAACCGAGGTGCGCTTGGGCGAATCGCCCTTACCGGGACGACGAGTCATCTTGTTGTACTCGTCGCGGGAAAGCGGAGCGGGCTTGCCGTTGCCGCCTAGGAAACCGGTGACGCCAGGCGTGTTACGAACACACGTCCAAGCATCGTCATCCATCTCCATGCGGACCAGGACATAACCCGGGAAGATCTTGGAATCCTTGGTCTCACGCTTGCCACCCTCTTTAATCTCGGTGACGCGCTCCATAGGAATCTCGATATCAAAGATACGGTCCTGCATGCCCATAGTCTCGATGCGATGCTCGAGATCGGACTTAACGCGGTTCTCGTATCCAGAGTAAGTGTGAACGACGTACCAACGCTTAGACATGGTTTAGCCCCTCAATCCAGAGAACAGAGCAAGAGCCTCGCCAAAGCCAGCATCGAGCAGAGCGATGACGACGCCGACGACGATCAGAGAAGCGCAAACGACGACCGAGTAGTTCACGAGCTCCTTCTTATCGGGCCACGTGACACGCTTCATCTCGGACTTGACCGAAGCGAAATACTTCTTGGTGCGGGCGAAGAAACCAGGCTTCTCGTTCTTCTTGGACTTCGCAGCCTTCTCGTTCTTCTTGGCAACGGCCTTCTTGGCCTCAACCTTGGAGTTGGCGGCAGCTTTGTTGGCAGGTGCCGGCTGCTGAGCCTTCTTCTTGTTCTTCTTGTTGGCCATTTGGGTTACCTCCGCGCAATGCGCTTATACATGAGTAAACCGTAAGCCCCCAAGTGGGAGCTTACGGAATAATGACTGGCACGCCAGGAAGGACTCGAACCCTCAACACTCGGTTTTGGAGACCGATGCTCTACCAATTGAACTACTGGCGTATGTGACTAGAGACTAGCGAGTCTCTTTGTGCAGCGTGTGGTGACGGCACCAGGGGCAATACTTCTTGATCTCCATACGATCAGGCATGGTCGACTTGTTCTTGGTGGTCGTATAGTTGCGGCGCTTGCACTCAGTGCACGCAAGAGTAACTAGAGTACGCATGTATCCTGAACCTTTCATTTCCGCCCCGTACGGGCACGAGTTGTTACTTTATCAGCTCCACGTAAGTGCTGTCAATGAAAACCTCGAGTCAATTGGTTCTCGGTGGATCCATTCATATTTGGAACACATCAATGAAGCCATCGAGAGCTAATCGACGGTGCATCCAGGACCATTATCGATCCTCTCGACACCAGCAACGGCTCAATATCCATTGCAGAAAAGAACCCGGCACCCATATAAGTGCCGGGTTCTCTAAGTCAGCTATATCAAAGAGCTAATTTACTCAATGATCGTGGAGACGATGCCCGAACCGACGGTGTGGCCACCCTCGCGGATAGCGAAGCGCAGGCCCTCCTCCATGGCGATCGGGTGGATGAGGTCGCCCTCGATGGTGATGTGGTCACCAGGCATAGCCATCTCGGTGCCCTCGGGGAGCTTGACCGTACCGGTAACGTCGGTGGTACGGAAGTAGAACTGAGGACGATAACCATCGAAGAACGGGGTGTGACGGCCGCCCTCCTCCTTGGTCAGAACGTAGATCTCGCCGGTGAACTTGGTGTGCGGGGTAACCGAACCGGGCTTGCAGAGAACCTGGCCGCGCTCGATGTCCTCACGCTTGATGCCGCGGAGCAGCAGACCGACGTTGTCGCCAGCCTCGCAGAAGTCCATGGACTTACGGAACATCTCGATACCGGTAACGACGGTGTTCTGGGTATCCTTGATGCCGACGATCTCGACGGGCTCGTTGAGCTTGAGCTCACCGCGCTCGACACGGCCAGTAGCAACGGTACCACGACCGGAGATGGTCATAACGTCCTCAACGGCCATCAGGAACGGGAGGTCGTTGTTACGAGCAGGCGTCGGGATGTACTCGTCGACGGCCTTCATGAGCTCGCGAATGGCGTCCATCCACTTGGCGTCGCCCTCGAGAGCGCCCAGAGCGGAGCCACGGATGACGGGGATGTCGTCGCCGGGGAAATCGTACTCGGAGAGGAGCTCACGGGTCTCCATCTCGACGAGGTCGATGAGCTCGTCATCGTCGACCATGTCGCACTTGTTCAGGAAGACGACGATGTAGGGAACGCCGACCTGACGGGCGAGCAGGATGTGCTCGCGGGTCTGAGCCATGGGGCCGTCGGTAGCAGCGATGACCAGGATAGCGCCGTCCATCTGAGCAGCGCCGGAGATCATGTTCTTGACGTAGTCAGCGTGGCCCGGGCAGTCAACGTGAGCGTAGTGACGGGCAGCAGTCTCGTACTCGACGTGGGAGACGGAGATCGTAATGCCGCGCTCGCGCTCCTCGGGAGCCTTGTCGATGTTCTCGAACGCAGTGAAGTCAGCCTTGCAGCCCTCGGTCTCGGAGAGAACCTTGGTGATGGCAGCGGTCAGCGTGGTCTTGCCGTGGTCGACGTGACCAATGGTGCCGATGTTAACATGCGGCTTAGTGCGCTCAAACTTCTCTTTGGCCATAAAGCCCTCCTCTAAACAGGTCGTCCCCGGACGGGACTTTGCCTTTATACCATAGTGGCTTCTCAACATACTATTGAGAAGCCACCGTGTTACCTATGGTAGCGGTGACTGGATTCGAACCAGTGACGCCACGGGTATGAACCGTGTGCTCTAACCAACTGAGCTACACCGCCGGATGGAGCCTGCAACCAGACTTGAACTGGTGACCTCTTCGTTACCAACGAAGTGCTCTACCGACTGAGCTATACAGGCACTTGACGGGTGGGAGCTATAGGATTCGAACCTATGTAGGCAGAGCCAACGGGTTTACAGCCCGTCCCCATTAACCACTCGGGCAAACTCCCAATCGTTCAAGTATCCGCAGGTTCTTTGGTCTTTTGGACCGCCGCCCCCGCGAACGAAAAAGATAATACGATGCAACCTTGGGGGCTGTCAACGAAAACCTCTAGATACACGGTACCGGGCGTATCTATATACCTTTGACCTGCGCTTTTGTTGAGTTTGAATATGAAGAGCGGTGGATTTGGTCGTTGTGGCGACGTTTCCCAAGGTAATACTTTGGTGTGGTGGAGTATTCTTATTGACTACGTCTCCGTGACGGACCCATTCGCACCTATATATGTTGCAGACGATGGTTTTCGGCGGCTTCCTGATTTATCTCAATCTGTAACAGTAAGAACGGTTTTCCTCCCCTACCTGTTATAGATCGAGACATTTCAAAGTGGTCCCGGTCATTGTCTCAATCTGCAACATCTAGACCGACATTTCCCTTCTAACTGTTACAGATTGAGATAAATGGACGGACCCTCAACCTTCCGTCTTGATCTGTAACAGTAAGAGGTCTTTCCCGCCCCTATCTGTTACAGATCAAGACAATTCGCGGCGGCCTCCTGATTCATCTCAATCTGTAACAGTAAGAACGGTTTTCCTCCCCTACGTGTGCATCCCAACGCCCCAATCGAAAATTAACGCGAGCCAGAACCTAATCTGTTCCCTGGATCACCGTCAGCAAATCCTCGTAGCTGTGCACCACGTCACAGCGCTCGCCCTCGGAATCCCAGAACACGTAGTCCTGGATGCAGCGGCTCGTCTCCAGCGCGCGGCCGACGTTGCCGGGTATGCGCTCGGCGAAGATGGTGGAGTCGTACCGCTCATCGAGCTTGTGGTACGCGATGTGGTCGACCACCATCGTCGCCTTCTCGGCCAGGATGCAACGGGAGACCTTGGTCACAGTATGTTCCAACCTCCGGACGAGAGCAGTGGGATGAGATATACAGAGGCTTCTTTTCGGCCTGAATTGCTTCAAATATCTCTGGTTGAATCGTTCTGATACCAAATCGATACTGCATTAGATGCTACGCCTGAACGGCCTTCGTGGTCGAGGACTTAATTTGCTTGAGACCGACGAGCGCGATGCCGAGCGTCACGACGGCGAGGACGGCGACGGTCGCGAACCCACCGGTGTGCCCGTACGCGTCGATGAACGGCCCGGCGATGGCAGAGCCGCACGACGAGCCGATGGCGCAGAGGGTCCCCGTCCACGCGACAGCCTCGGTAAAGCGCATGGGCGAGCCCAGGTGCATCACGATCTCGTTGCCGTTGACGAAAGTCGGCGCCTGGCACAGGCCAGCCGCCAGGTAGATTGCGCCAATCACCCACAGGCTCGGTGCGAGGACGAACAGGCTCAGGCCGCAGCACAGCACCACGAGGCAGGTGTAGAACCTCCGCCACAGCGGGGTCTTCCAGCGGATGGCGCCGGAGAAGAGCGCGCCGACGAGCGAGCTAAACGAGAAACAGGAAATCACGAGGCCCGAGACCTGCGGCATGCCCACCTCACGCGCGAACGCCACAATGGAGACACTCGTTGCGTTCTGGAACGCGCCGAGCCCGAAGTACACGGCGCACAGCGCGACCATACCCGGTCCCCAGATCGACTGCGGGCGCGTGACGGGATTCGCGCGGCCGGCGCGCCTGGAGCCGTCTGCGCCCGTGGCAGCGTCCGCGCCCGCGTCGAGCACGCCGCCGACGGGTGCCACCTCGCGGCGCTCGGCACAGCTGTGGCGGGTGAGCTGCGGCTGCGACGGTGGGAGCGTCGTGACCTCGGTGAGCACCATGATGGCGCCGATGACCGCGCAGACCGCCCCGAAGCGGATGGCGAGCGCGGCGGAGATGACGGCGAGCGTCGACGACAGCGGGTTTCCGATGACCCACATGCACTCGTCGAACGCAGAGCACAGCGACAGCGACGTGGAGATCTTCTTCTCGTCGCCGCGCAGCAGGTAGCGCCAGCGCGTGCGGCTCATGGCGCCCCAGGGCGGCGTAAACGCGAGGAACGGCACGATGCAGAAGAGGATCCACTCGTCTACGTGCGCGGTCGCCGCTGCGATGAAGACCTGCGAGGCGATAACCCAGATGATGATGGCCGGGATCGACGCCGCTCGCTGGCCGAACCGGTCGGCGAGTTTGCCGAGCTGCGGCCCGAGCAGCGCGGACGAGACGGAGTAGACGGCCGAGAGCGCGCCGGCGATCGTGTAGTTGCCGTAGATCTGCTGCACGCCGATGGTAATGGACATGCTGATCATGGCGAGCGGCATGCACGCGACCACCGACCCAACGGTGAAGCGCGCCGCATGCGGGATGCGCAGCAGCTCGGCATACCCGCCGAACAGCCGGTGGATCAGGCCGGAGTTCCCCGCAGGGGCCGTGGGGGCCGTCGCGCCCCGCTCCTCGGCGTCCTCGATCTCGATGGCGTCTTCCGTGGATTCCATGATCCTTCCCCGCTCCCGACGTATGGACGGTGCCCCGATGCAATCCGGGCACCGACGCGCGATCTGCGCGCACATGGTATTAGGGTAGCGACATCCGCCGTGGAAGCAACCGGCGTTCGTTTACTTTTCCTGCCACTTTGACGCGGCACGAGGTAATCGAATATAGCCGCGCACATAAAGCGGGTCCTGTTTCATTTTGAACAGGACCCGCCTCTTTCCTTTACGGGCGTAGAGTGTCTCCTACATGTTGCAGATCGAGACATTCCTTCCGACGCTCCGCTTCTATCTCAATTTGTAACAGTAAGGGTGATTATGGGCTTCCACGTGTTACAAATCGAGACAACCGCTTCAGGAGGTGTCTTTAATCTCAATCTGTAACAGTAAGAACGGTATTTCTCCCCTACGTGTTATAGATCGAGACATTTCAAAGTGGTCCCGGTCATTGTCTCAATCTGTAACATCTAGACCGATATTTCCCTTCTAACTGTTACAGATTGAGATAAATGGACGGACCCTCAACCTTCCGTCTTGATCTGTAACAGTTAAAAGCGGAATAACCGTCTTGGTGTTACAGATCGAGACAAACTCGGGAATGAGACGAATACCGTGCCCGACAACCTATCAAAACAAGAAACGGGCTCTGTCCCATATAGAGACAGAGCCCGAAACTCTCATGGAGCCAGTGACAGGAATCGAACCCGCAACCCACTGATTACAAATCAGTTGCGCTACCGTTGCGCCACACTGGCACACTTGGCGCTCTCGCGCGAAGCCAATTAAGAATAAAGGAATTACGGACGGGGCGCAACAGACCCTTCGACCGACCACATCTCAAAACCCTTCGTCAGAACGAATAGTTTTAATTACAATGGAATAGATAAAACTATTCGTTCTGACGAAGGGTTTCTCGATGCTTACCACCAAGGAAGCCGCCGAGCTACTCGGCATCACTCCGCGCAGGGTGCAGGAGCTCATAAAAAACGGAGCACTTGAGGCCCGCAAGGCTTCTGGCGTATGGCTCATCGACAAAGACAGCGTCGACACGCGACTCCGCTCCGTGACCAAAACGGGGGGACGTCCCCGCCGCGGCTACGGTAAGAGCGAGATCGCGTTCACCCTCATGAACCGCACGTATGAAGTCGCTCAGCTGGTCTACAACACATCGCGAAAAGACTTCACCCACATCGGTGCCGACGTCGATTACGCCCACGCCCCTATTGGGGTATTTGGCCCTAATAGCCCCGTATCGCTCGACTCTTTCCGCACTTGGTGGCGCGGCCGCGGTATCCCGCTCGCACGCATTGGGCTAGCCTCCCTGCTTGCAGAAGCCGCAGTCGATGTTCCCGATGAACTCGTACAGCGAAATCTTGGCCTCTCCTTATCCGACCAGTATTGGATAAGGCCCCAAAGTTCCGGTCTCGCCTGGGAGGACATTAACTTCTTCAATAACGCCTTTGATGACGTCTCACTGTCCATTGCGCCCTTTGCCCCAGAGGGAAAAGCGGCTGCCGCAAAGCCCGATAACACGTCGGACGGCAATCTTCAAAAGTACTGGACATGCGAGGGCGGGCGTCGAATTCTGCATAAAGCAGGAGCGCATCTAAACCAGGAACCCTATAACGAGATGGTGGCGACTGCACTTCACCGTCGCATCCTGAACACTTACGATTATGTACCCTATTCGCTCGAAGGCGCGGGCACTTCCGCCTTGAGCACATGCAGTGTCTTCTTAACTGACGAAGAAGAATATGTCCCTGCGTTCTATGTAAACCAGCATGCAAATGCAGACGAGCGACTAACCGATTACGAACGGTATGTAGCAAACTGCGAGGAGCTTGGAGCGACAGATATAAAAGACGCCCTTGGCCGCATGATCGTATGCGATGACATCATTGCCAACTACGATCGTCATTGGCGCAACTTCGGCCTCGTGCGAAACGTCAACTCACTGGTCTGCAGACCAGCCCCCATCTTCGATTCGGGCTCATCACTCTGGTGCAACATATCACTAGAGGAGCTCAGGGCGGGAGAGCACAGTTTTACCAGTGCGCAATTTCATTCAAGCCCCGCCAAACAAATGTTGCTCGTCGATGACATGGGCTGGTTTGGCGGCGACAAACTCGAAGGCTTCGTTGACGAGGCAATCGAGATTCTTTCCAGAAACGACGCGCTCACGGCAAGGCTGCCATATCTAAAAGAGGCGCTAACGTGGCGCCTCGAAAGAATGATCGACATCGCTGAATGGAGTTAGCGAGGCAGCATTGCCCCGCCAACTTCCCTACCTCCCGCGCAGGGCCTTGAGCTTGGCCAGGGCATCGGGGCTCAGGCGACTGCCCAGAGTCATCTTGATCTGCGGAGCTTCCTCAGCCTCGTGAACGTCGTTATCGATCTGTTTGATCTCGTCCACCAGCATACGGCTCGAGATGCGCGTGACGCCCTTACCCATGACGACGGCCTGGATCGTGCCGTCGCTCGATACCACGGAGCACGCGCGGCCTTCCTCACGTGCCTCGATGCAGAGCTTCTGCACCACGGTATCGGCAGAGACGCCCGTCGGCGAAAACTCGATGCGCACGCCGCGGGCCGGCAGGTTGGGGCGCTCGTTGGAGATATTGCCCGCGCCGTCGAACACGATCACGGCCTCGTAGCGGCCCTGGGCAAACGCGGCAACGTCGTTGATGAGAGCGGTGCGCGCCATATCGTGAACGTCGCTGGAATACGGATCGTCGGAATGGTCGTAGACGAGCTTTTCGTAGCGCGGCGTGCAGTGGATCACGTTGTAACCGTCGACCACCAGCAGCTCGGGCTTGTTGGAGTGCACCGTCGAGACCGGGTCGGCGATGGCCTGCGCAAACGCATTGCCGCCCACGCCGTAGGTCGCGGCCGAAACAATCGGCTTAGCCGAGCCCTCGCCAAAGCGCTTGGCCTTGGACTTGGCACGGTTCTTTTTGGACATGCGCTACTCCTCCCCCATGAGCTCGCCGGCGTTGCGGCGCAGCCACTCAAAGCACAGCGCCGTGGTCGCTTGGGCAACATTGAGGCTCTCGGTCATGCCGCGCTGGGGAAGCTTGGTCAAAAAGTCGCATTTCTCGAGCACCAGGCGTGAGATGCCGTCGCCCTCGGAGCCCATGACAAGCGCCACGCGACCTTCGAAGGGAGCATCCCAGCAACTGCCCTCGGCGTGCTCGGAGGCACCGCCCACCCAAAAGCCAGCGGCCTTGAGGTCGTCGAGTGCACGGGCAATATTGGGAACCTGCGCGATAGGCAGATGCATGACGGCGCCGGCTGAGGTCTTGTAGCTGCCCACGGTCACGCCGGCGGCACGCTTGTTGGCAATGACGACGCCGGACGCGCCCACAACCTCGGCGGAGCGCACAATGGCGCCAAAGTTGCCGTCGTCGGTCACGTGATCGAGCACCACAACAAGTGCCGGGCCGTCACCCGCGCGGTCGAGGATATCGGCGACGTCCGCATAGGGGAAATTACCCACCTCGAGCGCAATGCCCTGGTGAGCGCCATGGCTCGACAGCGCATCGAGCTGCGCACGCGGCACATACTTAATGCGGACGCCCGCGGCGTTGAGGTCGTCGACCAGGCGCGACAAGGCGGCATCGCGCTCCCCGCCCTCGACAATGAGCGCGCACTTGATGGGAAAACCAGTGCGTAGCGCCTCGGCGGCAGCACGACGACCTTCGATAAACTCGCCCTTGGGAGCCTGGACAGCGTCGCGGTTGCGATCGCGCTGCGGACGTGCGGCCTGGGTGCGATCGCGCTGGCCCTTGGGAGCGGCAGCGCGGTCGTTGCGGTGAATCGGACGCGAGCCAGAAGTGGCCTGCTTGCCGCCACGAGGCGCACGCTTGCGATTGTCGGCCATAAAGCGACCTCCTAAATACAACTATCAAACGAAACAAAATAAACGACCGCCCATGAATATTAATTCGGGCGGTCGGTACGGGTTTTCCAAGTGCCCGAGATTGCCGTGAAAGAGGAGCGACGCGTACTTGAGTACGCGAGCGACGGTTTGAACGGCAAGGTCGGGTGCTTGGGAAACCCGCGGGGATTAGAGAGATTTGATACGAGTGCCGGCGGCGGTATCTTCAATCGTCAGGCCCAGGTCCTTGAGCTGGTCGCGGATGGCGTCGGCCAGATCCCAGTTCTTGGCGGCACGGGCCTCGGCGCGGGCCTCGAGAATCTTGGCAGCAGCCTCGTCCACGTCGTCGCCCGTGTAGGCGACCAGGCCGGCGGCAACGCCCAGCAGGCCCAGCGGCAGCTCGACCTTGGGCTCGGGAAGCTCGACGCCAAACGTATCGAGCAGCTCGACCAGCGTATCGGCGGCGGCCAGGGCAGCGGCCTTGTCGGCAGCATCGCCCGCCTGCTCCAGGTACTGGTTGCACTCGGTCACAAAGCCAAAGACAGCACCCATGGCACCGGCGGTGTTAAAGTCGTCATCCATGCACTCCTTAAAGGTGGTGCGGGTCTCGGCGGCCTTGGCGGCAAACGCCTCGGCAGCCGCTTCGTCGGCATCGGCCGTCGCGTGGTTCGCGGCCCAACGCAGGTTCTCGACCGTACCGGCGATACGCGTGAGCGAGTTCTCGGCACCCTCCAGGCGCTCCCAAGAAAAGTCGAGCGGCGAGCGATAGCTCGTCTGCAGTATCAGCAGGCGCAGGGCGGCAGCGGAGTGCTGCTCGAGGACCTCGGCCAGCGTAAAGAAGTTGCCGAGCGACTTGGACATCTTCTCGCCGTCTACCAGCAGCATGCCCGTGTGCATCCAGGTGTTGGAGAAGCCCTGGTGCCAGGCGCAGGTGGCCTGGGCGCACTCGTTCTCGTGATGCGGGAAGGCAAGGTCGGAGCCGCCGCCGTGGATGTCGATCGGAGTACCCAGGTAGCGATGCACCATGGCGGCGCACTCGGTGTGCCAACCGGGACGGCCCTCGCCCCAGGGGCTCGGCCAGCTGGGCTCGCCGGGCTTGGCGGCCTTCCACAGGGCAAAGTCGAGCGGGTCGTTCTTGTCCTCGTTCTCCTCGATGCGCGCGCCAACCATAAGGTCGTCGATGTTGCGGCCCGAGACCTGACCATAGTTGGGATCGCTGCGCACGGCAAAGTACACGTCGCCGTTATCGGCTGCGTAAGCGTGGCCCTGCTCGATAAGCGTCTTGATCATGGCGATCATGGGGCCGATCTCCTTGGTGGCGCGGGGGCGCACATCGGGATCGAGCACGTTGGCGGCGCGCATGACGCCGATGAACTTGTCGGAGAACTCCGTCGCGACCTCGGCGGCCGTACGGCCCTGCTCGTTGGCGCGCTTGATGATCTTGTCGTCGACATCGGTGAGGTTCTGGGCGAACGTGACCTCGTAGCCGCTCGCGATGAGCCAGCGACGAATCACGTCAAAGCTGATGAACGTGCGGGCATTGCCGATGTGGATGTTGTCGTAGACCGTGGGGCCGCACACGTACATGCGGACCTTGCCGGACTCGATGGGCTGGAACTCTTCCTTTTTATGGGTAGCGCTGTTATAGATACGCATTCGTTACTCCTTAACGGTTTTCTGTAGCAGGCAGACGGCCCAGGCGCCGATTCCCTCGCCCTGGCCTTCCCAACCGAGCTTTTCGGTCGTAGTGGCGGCGACGCCCACGTTTTCGACGTCAACGCCCAGGGCATGGGCAAGGTTGGCGCGCATGGCATCGCGGTGCGGGGTGATCTTGGGTTGCTGACAGGCAATGGTGCAATCGGCATCGACAAACTCGAAGCCCAGCTCGCGCGCATAGCCCATCACGCGAGCGAGCAGCACCATCGAATCAGCACCCTCATAGGCGGGGTCGGTATCGGGGAATAGCTTGCCGATGTCTCCCCCGCGGCAGGCGCCCAGAATGGCGTCGGCCAAGGCGTGCGCGAGCACATCGGCATCCGAGTGGCCCAGCAGGCCACGCTCGTAGGGAATATCGACACCGCCGATGATACATCGACGCCCCTCCACCAGACGGTGAACGTCGTAGCCATGGCCAATGCGCAGGTTACTGAACATGGGGAAGGTCCTCTCCCTCGGCCATGCGGCCAAGCAGAATCGCGGTTACGGGACGCAAGTCCTCGGGCACTGTCACCTTAAGGTTATCGCGCGGGCTCTGGACGCAGCGGACGCGTCCTCCCATGCGCTCGACCAGCGACGAATCATCGGTGCCGATAAAGCCCTCGGCAATGGCTGCAGCGTGGGCGCGCTTCATGGCGTCGACACTAAAGATCTGCGGCGTCTGCGCGGCCCAGTAGAGCTCACGCGGCGGCGTCTCGACGATGTTGTCGCCATCGACGATCTTGAGCGTGTCGATCGCGGGCTGACCACACACGACACCGTCGAGAGCACGGTCGCTCACGAGCACGTCGATAGCGTGGTCGATGGCCTCGGTCGTAATGAGCGGACGAGCGCCATCGTGAATGGCGACGTATTCAAAGCCCGCCGGAACCGCATGCACGCCGGCACGGGTGGAATCCTGACGGGTATCGCCGGCATCGGCAAAGCTGATGGGCGTGTCATAGTCAAACGGGTCGATGGCTAGGCGGCGCATCTCGGCACGGCGCTCGGCAGGACACACCACCACAATGTGGCCGACCTTGTCGCTACGATCGAACGCGCGGATGGACCAGCTCATAAGCGGACGGCCCGCTACATTGACGAGCTGCTTGCCACCGGGATTACCAAAGCGCTGGCCGCTGCCACCGGCAACGACCACGGCGCATACGGGCGCCATTATGCGTTCCCCTGTTTGGTGCCCTTCATGCGGTACAGGGAGTCCGCAAGAATGGCAGGGTTGTTAACGCCAAAGTCGCCCAGGCGCTCCGGATCCTCGCTGATGTCGTCCATGAGCTCCTGCAGCGAGCCGTACTCGTCGACGATCTTCTCGGCCACGCCGTCGCGTACGACGGACACGCGCGAAAGCGTGCGCAGGCCCAGCGGCGTCATGACGGAGTCCTCGTCCAGGTCGTCGTAACCCAGAACTGCCGCCACGTGCTGCGGGTCGGACAGGTCCTTAGGCGTCATGCGGCTCAGCTCGGCGCGGATCTTCTCGGCGTTTGCCTCGGAGGAATCGCTTGCGTAGTCGCGGATCATCAAGTCGTATTCGGTATCCATGCTGGAGCCCGCGAGCTGCTCGAGCTGCATCTGCACGAGCTTGCCCTGGTTGCCCAGCTTGACAATGCAATCCTTAAGCTCGGTCTTTGCCTGCTGCATGATCTCGAAGCTCGAGAAAATACCGGTAATGTCGGCGAGCGTGACGTAGTCGTCGAGCTCGAGGGCCGTCAGGCGCAGCAGGGAGCGGTCGAGCGACTGACGGGTAGTCTGGAGCGTGGCGACGAGCTGGTTGACCGAGCTCATGATGGTGGTGACGGGCTGGATCTCGTAGCTCTTGCCGTGAACGTACACGTTAACGACGGCGCGACGAGCCGAAACCGAGATCACGATGGCGTCGGTGAGCACCGACATGCGAGCGGCAGTACGGTGACGCATGCCCGTCTCACTCGTGGCAAGCGAGGGATCGGGATTGAGGTGGAAGTTGGCGCGCAGGATCTGGGTGAGGTCGCCATCGATAACGATGGCACCGTCCATCTTGGAAAGCTCGAACAGGCGGTTCGAGGTAAACGAAATGTTGAGCGGGAAGCCGTCGTTACCGGCAGCGAGCACGTTTTCGGTGTCGCCGACGCAGATAAGGGCACCCAGGTGACCGGCAATGATCATGTCGAGGGCGGTGCGGATCGGCTGGCCAGGTGCCGTCAGGCGAATGGCCTGTTCCATACGCTTTTGCAGCTCGTTCTTATCCAAGGCATCGCTCCCATCGTATACGCTCCATAAACGTCAATAAGTTTCTCACGGTTTGCCCCTGTGACGCCCGCAAAATCCGATGCTTACAGAATGAGCGAACACAGCTGAGAGCCCCAATCCAAATGAGCTGCTTATGTGGTAGCATCGGGATTCGCATAAATGAGGGAGTAGTCGCGTGACCGGGTTCGCCTCCGGTGGCGCGGCAAGTCAACATACTGGCCGATGCGGTCTGGCTTGCCTTAATGAACGAGACTCGTGGCTGTGCGCACAACGCGTACGCCACGGGTCTTTTTTTGCTCCCCCGGCAGAAGTACACGCGGGTTCGCCCGCAGAGAGGGAGCCAGACTATGGGACTCGCAGAGCTCGCGTTGCTCGCCGTTGGCCTTTCGATGGACGCCTTTGCCGTTTCCATCTGCAAGGGCCTTGGCATGAAGAAGATCAACCTTAAGGCCGCCGTAGTGCTCGGCCTGTTCTTTGGCGGCTTTCAGGCCGGCATGCCCGTAATCAGATGGGCGCTCGGCAGTCAATTCATGGGCATCATCGGACCCATCGACCACTGGATCGCCTTTATCCTTTTGGCCTTCATCGGCGGCAAAATGCTGTGGGAGGCCTTTACCGAGGACGAGGATGAAGGCGACGGCAAGGATGCCGAAAAGATTGACCTGGGCGAGTACCTGATCCTCGCCATCGCCACCTCAATCGACGCCCTGGCCGTGGGCATCTCATTTGCGGCGCTCTCGGTTGACATCGTTCCCGCTGTATCGCTTATCGGCATCACAACGTTTATCTTCTCCGTCGCCGGCGTAGCGATCGGCCACACCTTTGGCGCGCGCTACGAAAAACCCGCCACCATCGTGGGCGGCGTCGTGCTCACCCTCATCGGGCTTAAGATCTTGCTTGAGCACCTCGGGATCCTCGCGATATAAAAAAACGCCTCTCATAAGCCAACGTCAATGTAGGAGTCTCATGCAGAGTTTTGCATAATGCCTTTTCATGCAGACTTTTGCATGTCATACTGATATGCAAAAGTCTGCACGTTAGGAGATCGCCGTGGATACCCTTCCCATCACCACACCGCGCCAAGCTGGCATCTACGTGCGCCAGGCACGCGATGCTCAGGGTCTCACCCGTGCAACCCTCGCTAAAAAAGCCGGTGTTTCGGAGCGCCTGCTCGCATCGCTCGAGCTGGGAGATGCCACGGGTATTCGGCTCGACAAGCTGCTGGCGGTTTTCGGTGCTCTCGGACTGGCACTAGTTGCTCAAGGGAATATCGACGACACGAAACATGAGCAGCCAACCGACGCCCCGCATGCCGATTTGCAACCTTGTAGCACCCCCAGGTGCCATCACACTCAACGTCTTCACCATCGCAACCGACGCGGCGCAGCCATTCCAGCTCTTCCAGATACCCCCTTTACGGCCGAGCTCTACGACAAGGCCTTCGCCGATTTCGCCATGTCCAATCTCGGAGTCTCGATTGCCGCAAGCGCATCTAGCCAAACCATGCCCGAAGGGAAATAGCCAATGGCCAGAACATCACTTCGGACCATTATTTGCGGCGTGCCTGCTGGAACGCTCGCGCAAGATGAGAACGGTCTTATCAGCTTTACCTACGATCATGACTATGACGGGCCAGCCCTATCGACCAACATACCCGTATCGAATCGCACATACGGACAACAGGTCATGAATCCGTACCTGTTTGGCCTTCTACCCGACAGCGAGGACCAACGAAAAGCGATTGCCGCCGAATTCGACGTTAGGCCCAACAATCCCGTTGCGTTGCTCAGCCATATCGGACTCGACTGTCCGGGCGGAGTGCAGTTTTGTGCCGAAGAAGATGCCGACGCCGTCCTGCATCGCGCTGGCGAATACCGCCCTATAGACGACCACGAAATTGCTCTTCGTCTCAAGTCGATCAGAGATGACCGCGATGCATCGTGGATGGGTCTAGATGAAAGTTGGTCACTTGGAGGCAACCAGGGCAAGTTCGCGCTCGCGTTCATAAACGACCGCTGGTGCGAATGCATGGGCTCCTCGCCCACGACGCATATTTTCAAAAATGGCGTTATCGGATTTAAACTCGAGGCTCTCAATGAGTTTGTCTGCATGAAAAGCGCCCAGCGCGCCGGCATCGCAACGGCAAACGTCGAATATCGTATGTTTGAGGACGAACCTGCCCTCATTGTTGAGCGCTATGACCGCGTGAAAGTCAAAGACGGAACGATCAGGCGCCTACATCAAGAAGACCTCTGTCAGGCACTTGGGGTGATGCCCGCCCAAAAGTACACGGCAGACGGCGGCCCGACCACACGCGACATTCAAGAGCTCCTCGTAAATACGAGCCACCATCAACTTAACCTGTATCTGTTTACGCAGATACTTTTCTTTAACGCCATCATCGGCGCACCGGATGCGCACGCGAAAAACTATTCCCTGCTCCTTGGAAACGACGGCGCAGCCATGATGGCTCGAATGTACGATGTCGCGTCGGGTTTGGCGTATGAGCGCATGCGCCGCCGGGCGCGCCTTGCCATGAGCGTTGGCGGCGAAAATCGTGTGGGGTGCATCGGTCCAGGCGCTATCCGCCGATACCACGGTATGGGCGACCCCACGCTGGAGGCGACGCTCACCGATGCCGGGCTATCCGAGAAGTTTTGCTTTGCGACCATGATGGACCTCGCCTACGAGGTACCCATTTGCATGGAAGAGGTCATGGACGAATACGCCGACCTGCCCGGCATGGCGGACCTGCGCGAGCATATGCTCGGCCCCGTCCGCGAAAACTGCCAGCGCGCCCTCGACCTCATCAGGGCAGAAATGGACTAGGTGGCCGTAATTTCGCAATTATCAAACAAAAGAGAGGGGGCACCCGTCGCAAAAGACCGGGTGCCCCCTCTCATAATGTCATTTGCAATCCGCTAGCACGTGACTCGGACTGCTGCTAGCGCAACCTTTACGCAGCGAGGCGCTTGAGGACGTCGATGAGCAGCTCGTAGAAGCGCTCGGCAGAAGCGAGCTCCATGCTCTCGTCCGGGGTATGGACATCGGAGAGCGTCGGGCCCACGGCGATGGCGTCCAGGCCGTGCAGAGCCTCGGCAAACAGGCCGCACTCAAGGCCGGCGTGAATGGACTCGATGCGCAGCTCGGAGCCAAAGAGCTCTCGATAGCTCTCGACAAAGACTTCGCGGACCGGTGAATGCTCGGCATAGCTCCAGCCGGGATACTCAAACTCAAACTTGGCGTCGAAGCCCAGGACATCGGCCAGCGTCTGCAGACGGTCCTTGAACTCGTTCTGCAGCGAGGTGATCGAAGAGCGCGGGGACAGCATAATCTTGACCTCGTCATCGGAGGTGGCGACCACGCCGATGTTGGAGGAAACCTCGACGGAGCCGTCGGTGGCGACGTTGCGGCGAATCACGCCGTTAGGGGCAAGACGCAGGGCGCGGATGAGGGCAAGCGCGGACTTCTGGTCCATGGCCTCAACCTCGGCGTCGTCGGCAATCTCGACGGTGCAAGTAAAGCCGGGGTCGAAGACCTCGAGCTCGGCAGTGACGTCGGCGATGATGCCCTTTGCGATCTGGGCCGCGGCCTCGGCGGCAGCGTGGTCGGCGTAGACCAGAACAGCCTTGCACTCACGGTTGATGGCGTTGTCCTTGGTGCCGCCGTTAAAGCTAACGATGGCGGGCTCGCCGGCAACCATCAGGCGGTCGATGATGCGGGCCATGATGAGGTTGCCGTTGCCGCGCTCCAGGTTGATATCGCTGCCGGAGTGGCCGCCCAGCAGGCCGGAGATGTCGAGCGTGAGGGTGCTACCGGTCTTGTGCTCGCGCGCGATCGGGCAGGTGTAGGTAACGACGACGCCGCCGGCACAGCTGACGGTGGCAACGCCCTCTTCCTCGGAGTCAAGGTTGATCATGGTGCGGGCGCTAATCTGGGACTTGTCGAGCGTCTCGGCGCCGACCAGGCCAGTCTCCTCGTCGGTGGTGAACACGCACTCGAGGGCCGGATGGGTAATCGAATCGTCGTTGAGCACGGTAAGCATAAGCGCGACGGCAATACCGTTGTCGGCGCCCAGAGTGGTGCCGTTAGCGGTGAGGACGCCGTCCTTGACGACCAGGTCGATACCATCGGTCGTAAAGTCGTGCTCAACGGAGCCCAACTTGTCGCACACCATATCGATGTGGCCCTGCAGCATCACGGTCGGGGCATTCTCGGCACCGGCAGATGCGGGCTTGCGAATGATGACGTTGTAGACCTCGTCCTGGTACACATCGAGACCGCGCTCCTTGGCAAACGCAACCAGGAAATCGCTGATGCCCTTCTCGTTGCCAGACCCACGGGGGATCGCGCTGACCTCCTCAAAGAAATGGAACAGCTGGGCGGGCTCGTAGCCGGTAATCTTGTAGTCCATGGTGCCTCCTTGGCGCAACTGGTTAGACAGTAAGACATGCGACTTGTATATTCCCAGACTTTGCGTGCATAAACCAGTCGAAAACGCCGAGCGCCCTCGCATCATCGGCTAACGGTGGACCGTATAGCGTAACGGTCACAACTTCCGCAGCTCTACAAATCGAGGCGCCCTTTCCGGAGCGCCTCGATTGCGCGTATCAAATTGTCGCCACGCCCTACAGCGCGCCGGAACCGGCTTGCATCATGCCGCCGGGGCCCGAGGTCACGCCGCCGCTCACGGGCGCGGCGTTGCCGGTGTGCGGTGCCGCCGGAGCGGTATCGCCACCGAGCGTGCCCGCCGGACGCGGTGCCGGGATCTCGCCCGTGCCGTGGCTAAAGACAAACTTGCCATCGGCCACGTCGCACAGGACGGTATCGCCCTCGCCCCACTCGCCGGCCAGAAGCTCCTCGGACAGCGGGTCCTCGATGAGCTTTTGAATAGCACGGCGCAGCGGACGCGCACCGTTGGTGAGGTCGGTGCCCTCGGCCACGATCTTGTCATAGGCCGCATCGGTGAGCTTGATGTTCATGCCGTTGGCAATCAAACGCTGACGCAGGTCGTCCACCAGCAGGTGCGCGATCTTGGTGAGATTCTCGCCCGAGAGCTTCTGGAACACCACAATGTCGTCGATACGGTTGAGCAGCTCGGGGCGGAACAGGCGCTTGAGCTCGCCCATCGCGCGACCACGGATCTCACTCGACGTGAGACCCTGCTCGCCGGTGGTGCCAAAGCCAACGCTCGCATCCTGCGCAATCTCGCGGGCGCCCACGTTGGACGTCATGATGATCACCGTATTGCGGAAGTCGACCGTCTTGCCCTGGCTATCGGTCAGGCGGCCCTCCTCCAGCACCTGCAGCAGGATATTGAAGATGTCGGGGTGCGCCTTCTCGATCTCGTCGAACAGCACGACCGAGTACGGGTGACGGCGAACGGCCTTGGTGAGCTGGCCGCCCTCGTCGTGGCCCACGTAACCCGGAGGGCTACCGATGAGCTTGGAGACCTCGAACTCACTGCCAAACTCCGACATATCGAAGCTGATGAGCGCGTCCTTGCTGCCAAAGAGATACTCGGCGAGCGTCTTGGCGAGCTCGGTTTTGCCCGTGCCGGTGGGGCCCAGGAAGATAAAGCTGCCGCCGGGGCGACGCGGGTCCTTGAGCGGCGAGCGGCTGCGGCGCACGGCCTTGGCAACGGCCTCGACGGCCTCGTCCTGACCGATGATGCGCGTCTTGAGCACGCTTTCGGCCTGCAGCAGGCGGCGGCTCTCGCTCTCGGTGAGCGAGGACACCGGCACGCCCGAGGTCACGGACACGATGTCGGCAATCTGGGAGACATCGATGGTGAGCGGGCTGGCGTCGAGCTCGGCCGTCCAGGCAGCCTTGGCCTCGGCGAGCTCAATCTCGGCAGCCTTTTGCTGCTCGGTGATCTCGGCGGCCTTGTTCATGTCGTCGCTCTCGGTGGCCTCCTGCGCGGCGGCCTTAAGCTCCTCCACGCGATGCTCGGCCTCGCGCACCGGCTCGGGCGCGCGGTTGGCGGCGATGCGGGCGCGGGCGCCGGCCTCGTCAATGAGGTCGATGGCCTTATCGGGCAGGAAGCGATCCTGGATGTAGCGGTCGGAGAGGTTCGCGGCGGCCTCGATAGCACCCTGCGTATAGCGCACATGGTGGTGCTCCTCGTAGCGCGGCTTGAGCGCGGTCAGGATCTTGACCGTGTCCTCGACGCTCGGCTCCTCGACATCGATGGTCTGGAAGCGACGCTCGAAGGCCGGGTCCTTGGTGAGGTACTTGCGGAATTCCTCGGCCGTGGTGGCGCCGATAATCTGGAAGGCACCGCGCGCGAGCACGGGCTTGAGCATGGAGCTCGCGTCGATGGAGCCCTCGGCAGAGCCGGCACCGATGATGGTGTGCATCTCGTCAATAAACAGGATGACGTCGTCAGCTTCGGTGGCCTCCTGGATCACGTTCTTGAGGCGCTCCTCAAACTCACCGCGATACTTGGCGCCCGCAACGAGGCCCGGCAGGTCGAGCGTCCAGATGTTCTGGTTCATAAGGTTCTCGGGCACGTTGCCAGCTGCAATCTGCTGAGCCAGACCCTCGACGATGGCCGTCTTGCCCACGCCGGGGTCGCCCAGAATGAGCGGGTTGTTCTTGGTGCGACGCGAAAGGATCTCCATCATACGCTGGACTTCCTTTTCGCGACCAATTACAGGGTCGAGCTCGCCGTCGCGCGCCTTCTGCGTAAGGTTGGTGGCGAACTGCTTAAGCGTATCGGTGCCGCTCCCCTTTTGCTGCGACGCGTCCGAGCCGCTAAAGAACGGCAGGCCCGCACCGGGACGCCCGGCACCGGCGCCGGCGAGCGGACGCTTCTTGTCCTGGTCCTTGGCGGTAAGTTTCTCGATAGCCTTTTTGATGGAGGCGGACGACACACCCAGGCGCATGAGGATGTCCATGGCCATGCCGTTACCCTCTTCGACGATGCCAATCAGCAAGTGCTCGGTCGACACGTAGGTCTGGTTGTTCTCACGTGCCACGCGGAAGGAGCGCTCCATCACGCTAATGACGAGCGGCGTAAAGGCAAGCTTGGCAGCCTCGGTCTCCTCGCTGGGCTCGGGAACCGTGGTCTGGACCTCCTTGAGAGTGTCCATGATGTCGTCGTAGGAGATATCAAGCGAGCGCAGCGCCTCGGCAGCGATGCCCTCGTCCTCCTTGGCGAGTGCGAGCAGCAGGTGCTCGGTGCCCACCTTATTTGAGTGCAGATCGAGCGCCTCCTGTTTGGCCATCGACATGACCTTGCGCGCTCGATCGGTAAATCTATCTAACATGCTCGTTTCCTTACATGAGTTCATCGAAATCAAAACGCCCGCCCGTCGGCGGCGCTTTTGTCTCTTTACCCACAGGTTGTCTATGTTAACAGCTGGAGGAATATCTATAAACCCGGCTCACATGAATGCAGGTTATGACCGCATCGCGGGACTCACCGCGCGATGCGCGACAGGCGCCCCGCAAGAGAAACCCTAGGCGTCTTTCACCACGTCGGGACTCGTCGCACGCGATGCGCGATAGGCATCGGCCTCCTTGGAGACGCGTTCGAGCAGCTCGGATGTATCGACGCCCTCGACTTGCGCGACCGTTTCCACCGTCTGCATGGCGACCGCCCTCAGGTACGCGCACGCGCTGTCCCCCGGCTGCTCGAGGTCTATCTCCTCGCCGCCCTCCCGGGCAAAGCCGACCGCCATCACAAAGCCCATGATGCCCGAGACCAGAAAGCCCACCGCAAAGCTCGAATCTGCCTTGAGCTCTTCTCCGTCGGGGTGGACGATCTCTCTCACGCGGTCGATGATGATCGTATGGATGCCCTGCACGACCTGCTCGGCGGCACCCGCCCTCATGGTGATGACGATGCGCCGCAGCAGGCAGCGGACGTCGCGCCGGTCGAACGCCGAAAGGTCGCCCTCGCTCGAAAAATGCCAGAGGGCATCGGTGATGAGCTCGTTATCCTGCAGCAGCTGGGCTATGGCGATGGCGACGAGTTCATCGAAATCGTGAAAATAGTAGTAAAACGTTCCGCGATTGCACTGGGCGGCGCGGGTCACCTCGCCAACCGACAGCTCGAAGATGCTGTTGTTCTCGATGAGCTCCCAAAACGCCTCGATGATACGGGTGCGTGCATCGGGCGCATCGGCGTCCTTACGCGGTCTCGCCATGCGCCTCACCGCACCCCTGCGCCTTGGAGTTCATGATGAGCATCTGAAGACGGTTCTCCACGTTGGCGAAGCTCACGTCGGGATCGTAGTCGAGCGGCAGGAACTGCGCCGTGGGATACTGCTCCTTGAGCGCATGGATGAGCCCGCGCCCCACGACATGGTTGGGCAGACACCCGAACGGCTGCAGGATCACGAAGTTGCGGCAGCCGCGCTTGGCGTGCTCGAGAATCTCCGCCGGAATCAGCACGCCCTCGCCCGCATCGAACGTATGGTGCAGGATCTTATCGCTCGCGCGCACGAGCTCGGGCATGCGCGTCGGCGGCTCGTAGAGCGGGCTCGCCGCGCCCAGGCGGTCGCAACGGTCGTGCGCGAGCTCGAACAGGTTGTCCGCCGTGGCGTACCAGGCCTTTTCGGGCAGCGACAGGTCGACGTGGAACTCGCGCGACTGCGCATGCTTGTAGAAATAGGTCTTGCGGATCACGTCGGTCATGCGCGCCTCGATGACCTCGAGCCCGTTGTCCTCGAGGTAGCGCTCGATCTCGTGGTTGGCGCCGAGATGGAAATTGAGCAGGTACTCGCCCACGATGAGAACGGTCGGATGCGGGTTCGAGCGGTCGTACGGAACGGCGTCCATGATCGCAAGCGCGCGTTTGAAGCCCGTCGCCTGGCCTCTCAGCCCGGAGCGCTCCATGCCCTCGATAACCTCATCGAGCGCGCGGTCGAACGCAGCGTCCGCCGCGCCCTTCTCGAGCTCGTAGGGACGGATGCGCCTAAGCATGGCCTCGAGGGCATCGATCATGGGAAGACCGTAGGCGATCTGGATGCTCGGGCCAAGGCCGAGCTTGAAGCCCGGATGCGCATTGTGGGCATCGACGTCGTCGTTGGTGAGCACCGGGACATAGTCGTATCCCGCGTCGTCGAGCGCGCGGCGCAGCAGGGGCATGTAGTGCGTCAGGCGGCAGTCGCCGATATACTTGCCAGTCACCACGGCGACGTCGTGCGGGTCGTACTTACCGCTCTCGAGTGCCGCGAGCGCCTCGCCGATCACGATTTGCGCGGGGAAGCAGATGTCGTTGTGCACATAGCGTTTGCCCAGGCGGATGGCATCCTCGCGCCCGATATCAAGGGCCTCGGCGCGCACGCCCTGATTGCGCATCGCCGCGGTCATGAGCCTGCAGAACGCATGGGAGGTGTTGGGGACCAGCGCGATCTTGTCGTGCCGGTCGCGCTTGGTGTACTTGACCTTATACGGGTCGTCGAGCGGATGGACCGCGTGCACCCGGGCGCCCTCGGCACGCTCCTCCGCGCGACGACGGTTGACCGACTCGATAAACGAACGCACGCGAATGCCCATGGGACCGGCGACGTCGCTCTCATCGAGCTTGATCATCATCGGAACCTTGGAGCCCATCTCGCCCATCATGCGCGCGATCTCGTCGGTGAGATACGCATCGTGGCCGCAGCCGAAGCTGCCCATCTGCACGAGCTCGAGCTCGGGCGTCGATGCGACGATGACCGCGCACGACAGCATGCGCGCATGGTAGTTGTTCACGATGTCGATGCGGCTGTTGGAAAGATCGACGTTGCAGACCCCCGGCACCGCATCGGGCGTCAGCACGGGGATGCCGCGCTCAGAGAAGAGCTTGGGCAGCCCGTGGTTGACCAGCGGGTCGTTGTGGTACGGGCGCGAAGCGATCACCACCGCGTAGCCGCCGTCCTCGTGCACGTTCTCGAGCACCTGCCTGCCGCGCAGCTGCAGCTGGTTCTCAAACGTCTCCTGCGCGCGGTCCGCCTGCTCGGTCGCCTTGGCAACCAGGTCGGCATCGATATCGAAGGTCTCCTTGCACCACGCCTTGAGCTGGCGGTTTCGGTCGCCCTCGTCGTACCAGTGGAACAGCGGCGTATCGAACGGAACGCCGAAACGCTCCTCCGGGTTATCGGAATTGCGCATCACGTAGGGGTATCCCTTTACGACGGCGCACATCCACTCGCTGGTAGAGGCGGTGTTTTCGGTGGGCACCGTCGTGATGATGGGCATGAAGATGCGGTCGACGCCGGCGTCGACGAGATTGCGGATGTGCCCGTGGACGAGCTTGGCCGGGAAGCACACGGTGTCGGATGTGACGTGCGCCAGACCGCGCTCGTACATCGCCTTGGTGCTGCGTCCCGAGACGCGCACCTTAAAGCCGAGCGTGCTGAAGAACGTCGACCAGAACGGCATGGTGTCCCAGAACTCGAGCACACGGGGAATGCCGATCGTGACATCGCGCCCCCCGCTGACGGGAACCGTGGGGTACGACTCGAACAGCAGCTTCTCGCGGTCGACAAAGAGATTGGGGGCAGCCGCGGTCCGGTCGCGCCCCGTGCCGGGTGCCTGTGCCTCGCAAGCACCCTGCGGACGCAGCTCCTCCGCCGCGGGAACCTCGCGCACGAGCTCATCCCATGAGATGGCGCCGCCGCGCGGGCAGCGATTGCCCGTGACGTAAAGCGAGCCGTCGCCAAATGCCACGACCGCGCGCCGGCAGCGGTTGTTGCACCGACGGCAGGTAACGCCGCCGAACTCGCGATGCTCGAAGCGCTCCACGGCATCGAGCCCGATAAACGACGTGCCGGCGTCGCCCTTGCGGCATTCCTCGCGCGCGAGCAGGGCGATACCGATAGCGCCCATCAGCCCCGGGTGGGGCGCACGCGTGACGGGTTTGCCCAGATACTGCTCGAATGCGCGCAGCACCGCGTCGTTTCGGAACGTGCCGCCCTGGACGACGACTTTGTAGCCCAGACGGTTGAGATTTGAAACGCGAATGACCTTGGTGAACACGTTCTCGATAATCGAACGGCAGAGACCGGCCATGATGTCGCCCGGACCCTTACCGCGCCGCTGCTCGGAAACGACGCTGCTGTTCATGAACACCGTGCAGCGGCTGCCGAGAACGGCGGGGGCTTTGGACGAAAATGCCTCGGTCGCGATATCCTCAACGGCTATTCCGAGGTTTTTGGCAAAACCCTCGAGGAACGAGCCGCAGCCCGCAGAGCACGCCTCGTTGACGACGATATCGGTCAGCACGCCGTGGTTGAGCCAGATGGCCTTCATATCCTGTCCGCCGATGTCGAGCACGAAGGTCGCATCGGGAACGCATGCGCACGCGGCGCGGGCGTGCGCGACCGTCTCGACCGTATGGTAGTCGGCGTGGAACGCGCGCGCGAAAAGCTCCTCGCCGTATCCCGTGGTGCCCACGGCATCGATCGCAAGCGTGACTCCCGCTGTCTCCCACCGGTTCTTCAAGCTGACAAGACCCTGTTGGGCGACGTCGAGCGGTCTGCCGTTATTAGACGCGTAGAACGAATCGACAAGCTCACCCGCCTCATCGACCAGGGCGAACTTGGTCGTCGTGCTCCCCGAATCGATACCGAGCGCCACACGCACCGTCTCTCCGGGCGCATACGCATCCGGACCCTTTGCCGGCGTCTCTTTGCCATGGCGTGCCGTAAAATCCGCCTGCTCGGCAGGTGTGGCAAAAAAGGGCTGGGCAAGACGTCCCTCCCCGCTTGCGGGCGCGACCGTCTCGAGCTTATCCAGCCGGACAAAAGCGTCGGGAAGGTCGATCGGTTGGGACGATGCGAACATGTCGGTCAGCGACAGGGCGGCACCGCGCGCGACCATGATCTGCGGATCGCGCGGGACGATAACCTGATCGTCCGATAGATTCAGTTGCTCCCGGAACACGCGGACCAGTGTGGGGTTGTAGGCGAGCGTACCGCCCTCGAAGATTACCGGCGGCTCGATGTCGATACCCTGGGCCAGACCGCCGATCGTTTGGCGGGCGACCGCGTGAAGCGCCGAAAGCGCCAGGTCGGTGGTAGGAATGCCCTCGTTGAGCAGCGGCTGGATATCGGTCTTTGCGTACACGCCGCAGCGGCCCGAGACCTCGTGGACGGTCGTTCCCCGGCTTGCGAGCTGCTCGAACTCGCCCGATTCGGTGCCGACCCCCATGAGCTTTGCCATCTCGTCGATAAATGCACCGGTACCGCCTGCGCACGAGCCGTTCATGCGCATGTCGGCAACCTCGATGTCTCCCTTATCGTTGGTGCGGAAGAAGATCATCTTGGCGTCTTGGCCGCCCAGCTCGATGGCGCAGCGCGTCTGCGGATAGAACCTGCTGATCGCGAGCGCGTTGGCGACCACCTCCTGAACGTACGAGGCGCCCAGCGCGGTCGCGATATCGCGCGCACCCGAGCCGGTCACCGCAACGCGCAGTGACTCATGGGGAAAGCGCTCGGCGAGCTCGCCGAGCATGGCGCGCACGCTCGCTGTCTGACACGCCCCGTGGCGGCGATATCCCCACCACGCCTCGGTCATATCCTCGTGCATCGCGTAAACTTTGGTCGTCGTCGACCCTACGTCCAGTCCTACTAGCAACGCCATAATGCTCCGTCTCTCGCATTTTTCCCGCTAGAGATATACCACTCTACGTAATACAACAGACTGTTGTATTTAAACTCCGTATAAAAAGCGGCTGCCGAAACGCTTCAGCAGCCGCCGAATGCACCAACAGATTGTTCTGCGCGCTAGCACGTCGGGCAACGGAGCAGCACGGGCCCTCCGGTCATGTGCACCGCTCACGCCCGCGATGTCGCCGAGAGAGCTATCCACGCTTAGGGCTCCAACCAAGCAAGTCGCCCGCGCTCAGCAGATCCCTAAGCGAGCTACTCGCACTCAGGAGCCATAGCCTGCTCCAAGAGCTCGGCATGCTCCTCCTCGAAAACCGTCCCCACAGGGAAGGCGCGACGGAAGACGAAGCGGGAAATCGGACCGGCTACCAAAAGGTTCCACGGCAGCGCCATCACAAAATTATGCGGGATGTTGATCATCCAGATCGCGGGCACGGAATACAGGTTCGCAAGGATGCCGCCGGGCATGTGCGTCAGACCCTCACAGGCACCGTACAGCGACATGATGATGACCATGGGAACGACCATGCAGGAGCTGACGGCGAGCGTCATGGCAAGTGGCGAGCTCTTGCCCGGCGTGACCAAGTACTTAAAGGCGAAACCCTTGGCGAGCGGGCTGGCGACGAACCAGTCGCAGCACATGGCAAAAATGTAGGCAACGGGGAAGCCGAGCCACGCAGTGGCAACGACCTCGCCGTTGATGGCCCCGTGCTGCAGGGCAACGTTGTAGATGCTCATCCAGAGCACCATGCAAAAGCACATGATAAAGGTGAACAGCAGGCTCTCTCGTTTGTTGATAGGCATAAAGGGCAGATTCCTCTCTGTGTTGTACCGCGGCGCCACGCAACAAAAACGGGCGGGCAAGATGGAGCTGTTGGAACTTCATCTCGCCCGCCCGTGGTACGCGCGTCTGCGACTACTTATGTGGTGGAACCAGCCTAGCACGAAACGCATGCGCTTCGTAAGCGTTGAGTTTATGAAGATGCAGGGCACCGATAATCCCCCGACCCCATAAGTTGCGGTGGAATACGGACTGTTTTGACCCTTTAAGCAGCAATTCAGTCCCTATTTCACCGCAACTCATTTGGTGCAAAGTAACCTGTCCCCCTTGTACCAATTAGCTGGTGTGGCGCCAGCGAGGGTCGGTGAGGGTTCTCGCCACACCCAGGCCAACGGGCAAAAACGCCACGATGAGCACTGCGCGCACAAACCAGCCGAGCATATTGACTGTGTCGAAGGTGCACATGTAATACATAGAGCGATAGAGATACAGACCGGGCACCATAATGACAATCGAAGGCACCGTGAGAGCGATGCGCGGGTAGGTGAGCTTGACTTCGGCCAAGCTTGCCAGCAGACCCGATACCAGCGCGCCGATAAACGCTGCTGCCTCGGGAGGCATTCCCGTGCTGAGGCCCAGGAAGGGAATCATCATCGGCGCATCGACAAGGGTCAGACGCAGGGTATTGGACACGGCGCCGATCAACCCAGCTGCCGCGGCCATCTTTACCGGGCTGTTGAACATCACCGAGAAGCCGAATACGCCAACGAAGCTCATCACCACGCGCAAGAGCGTAAGGGCAAACGGCGAAAGGCCGAGCGGGGCAAAATCATCCGGTGCCAGCCCCACACACTCGGCAACCATCCAGCCCACAAGGGTCGCCATCACAATAATCGACACGGCATACGAAAGACGCTCGATACCGCTTCGCATGTCGAGCTTGGCGATGTCGAGGCCTGCCGTAATGAGGGGAAAGCCGGGAATCACAAAGAGCATGGCGCCGATATAGCCTTCTTGGTGCGACATTGCCCCCGGTATGACCTGGCCAAGGCCGAGCAATGCCAGCAGATACGAAACGCAAGCGAGCGCAACACCGGTCGTCAGCGCGCTGAACTGACCAAGGCCTTGCTTGAGAATATGGGAGCGGGCAAAGTTGCCGACACCCGCGCCCACGAACGCGCATGCCATCTCAATAGGACCGCCACCAAGTAAAAAGACAAAGGCGCCACAGGCGCAGGCCGCCGCAAGGCCCTGTTGCCAAGGCGCGTAATCAGGTTTTGAACTCTCAACGGTCTTGAGCATCTCGTGATACTCGTGCACCGTGAAGCGACGACCATAGGTCTCGATTTCCTTGAGGAAACTCTCCATCATCCAAATGCGATGGGTATTGACGCCCGTTGTGGGCAAGCTGACGACCTCGTTAAAGCAGTGGCCATCTTCGATGCAGGTGCACTCAAACGACAGGAGACTCAGGTCGACGTGGATGGTGACGCCGAGCACGTCAGCAACACGATTCATGGTATCGCGCACGCGCCAGGCACCCGTTCCACTCGCGAGCATAAGCATGCCGGTTCGGCAGATGATGGATGATTTATCGGTTAGCGGCGCATCGACGGCAAGTTCATCGCCTGCCGTCACGATCTGGTGCCAGTCAGTTTTCATATGGAGCGCGCCGGCACGGACACCGTGGTGCATGGGGGCTCTCGAAAGCAGCGAGTCAAGGCGCGAAGGCTGCGAGGGCTCCGCCGATTCGCCCTCGTCCTCGTCGGGCTCTTCATCGACCAGATCAAAGGAATCAAGCGGCGCTGGCTCGCGACGGTCAATCAGCTCCTCGTCCTCATCATCAAAGTAATTGAACTGATCGAGCATGTCCTCTTCGATTGAACGCTCGCTCGCGTCGTCCATATAGACGCTCCCTTCCTACCGACTAACCCCCATCCTAGGCAGCAACGGCTAAAGGAAACATAAAAGAGACGGCTGTCATGCATGGAAGGCGCAAACCCCCAATGCGTCGGTAGATCCCCAACGACTAGGACTGTCCCCAAGTGCCGGCAGAGACGATATGAGCAGGACATAAAACATTGAGAGCCCCTGCTGCATGAAAATCCGCGGATTAGGCCGACAATGGTGAGTGTCTAATTCAGCCGCGGCGGCCGCGCCGCATTCATGGAAG
>CABURR010000013.1 GCA_902493985.1 uncultured Collinsella sp.
TTAACCCTTTTTGTTTGCGTACGCGTTGAATGGTACCCACGAATGGCGGGTTATACAACACGGAGTCAAAAAATCTTATTTTTTGGCACTTAGATTTTCTGAATGCCGGGGGATAACTTAACGGTGGCCCCCGTGTGGCTCCGGAGGGGCGGGGCATAAGGTTTCCTGCTCGGGCAGTCCTGCTCGCACGAAGGCCACATTAAGTGGCCTTCGGCTCGTGCGGAACTCGCGATAAACCTTATGCCCCGCCCCTCCGGAGCCACACGGGAGGCAGGTTAACTAATTCGAGCCCGGCATTCAGAAAAGTTAGTGCAGCAAAATGGCGATGCGGATAGCGACATGGGCATGGTTTTCGTTGCGCGCACGGGTCCCCTGGGGAGCACCGTGCATTTTTGGGAGTTTTCAGCAGGCCGGGACAAATGCATACGCACCGGGCGCATCTAATTAGTCCCACGGTAGCCTTCGACCGGCGATTTGGGTCGGCAGACAGGCCTCGTCGAGACAAACAAGCATGCCTCGCGCCACGTCGGACCCCAAAATGACGTCGATCTCCGCAATGCCACCCGACTGCAGCGGCACCGGCAGAGCTCGCGGTGCTGAATACTCCGTTTTTTGCACGGCACGGGCGGGGGTATATCGGGATCAAGAAGAACATCCCAGCCTTTTTATGCAATCTGTAATGGGAAGTATGCAAAACACCAAGAGGCAGCATTGCTGATGTCCAAATTGAGCGCGCAGGGCAGCGGCGCGTCCGCCCTGCGCCCAAATCCAGCAGAGCGGGGACGCTCCTAACAAATCCTCACCGGCAAACAAACGCGGCTCGAGCGTTATCCCAAAATTGGCTGCCCGAGCCGCGCTTAACGGTACGGCATGAATACTTAGCGCTCGTAAATCAAGTTACCTGCCAGGTAGGTGGCTTGAACCTTGGTAGCCTGGAGCTCTTGGGGGTCGATGGTGAGCGGGTTTTGGTCCAGGACTACCAGGTCGGCATACTTGCCGGGCTCCAAGCTGCCGAGGTTTTGCTCGTCGCCCGCTGCGTACGCGCTGCCAAGCGTGTAGTTGCGCAGGGCCGTTGCCGCGTCGATACGCTCGCTCGGCAACCAGCCGCCCTCGGGCCAGTGGCTTTTGGGGTCCTGGCGCGTGATGGCCGTGTAGAGCACGTTCATGCTGGTAACGGCCGTGATAGGGCTGTCGGTACCGAAGGCTTGGCGAATGCCGCGCTGCTTATAGGTCGCAAACGGCCACATGATGCGGCTGCGCTCCAGGCCCAGATCGCGCTCGGGGCCGCCCGGGTCGAGTGTAATGTGACAGGGCTGGCTCGAGGCAACGACGTTAAGCTTGCGTAGACGATCGATGTCCTCGGGCAAGAGGTTCTCCAGATGCTCGAGCGTGTTATGACCGTGCTGGGGCAGGCCGTACAGTTCGGCGGCCTCCTCAAAGATATCGAGCGCGGCATGGATGGCACCGTCGCCGATGACGTGAATACGCACAGTGTGGCCACGCTCCGCAGCCGCCAGAACCAGCTTACGCATGCGCTCGGCAGGAACTGTCAGACGGCCCTGGTCGCCCGGGAAGCGCGGATTGGTATAGGGCTCGGTGAGATACGCCGTGTGTTCGCTCGACACGCCATCGAAGAACTGCTTAAAGCCTGGCGCCGAGAGCAGCGCGTTGTTCGTGTAGCGGGCCTGCAGCTCTTCCAAGCGCGATTGGTCATCCAACAGCGTGGGGAACAGATGGGCGCGGATGCCCAGCTTGCCGGCTGCCTGCAGCTTGTCATAGACGTCGTCGCGGATAAAGTCGCAGCCCGGCATGGGCATGAGCGACATGTCGCAGATCGAGGTGATGCCCTGCTCAGCCATACGCTTCATCTGGTCGGCGTAAGCGCTCGCGATGCGGTCCTCGCCCAGCCACTCAAGGCAGCGCGGTAGCAGCTGCATGGCAGCTGCCTCGTGAGCAATGCCCGTGAGCTCGCCGTTTGCGTCCTTGTCGTAGCTGCCGCCCGCCGGCGGCTCGCTGTCGCGCGTGACGCCGAGCGCCTCGAGTGCACGGCTGTTGAGCCAAAGCGTGTGCCCGTCGCCCGAGTACATAACGCAGGGACGATCGGGGAATGCCGCATCGAGCGACGCCTTGGTAGGATGCTCGGGCGGGTCCCAACGATAGTCGCGCCAGCCCTGCGTCACAACCCAAGCGTCGTCGGGCAGGTCCCGGGAAAACTCGAGCGCATGTTGCACCAGCGCCGCCTCGGACGTGCCCATATCCATGAGCATGTACGGCGAGGAACCGACCGAGGTATGGAAGAAGTGCAGATGAGCGTCATGGAAACCGGGGCAGACAAACTGCTCGCCGTAATCGATAACCGACGTGGCGGCGGGAACGGCGGCGATCACGTCATCGGGCGCACCGACTGCGACGATACGGTCGCCTGCGATGGCAATCGCCAGCTCGCGGGCGGTATCGATGCCGTCTTGCGCGGTAAAGACGTTCTTGGAGCGGATAATCCGATCGATATGTTGCATGGGCATCCCCATCTCTGGCAGGAAATTCAACACCCCCGAGTGTACTCCCCCACTCTTGTTACAAAACCCCAAGCGGCAAACGGCAACTTTACCAGCCCTAGCGGCAGGTGGCATACTGAAGAGAGCCTGTACGATTTTGCGATCAACCCAGCAAGGAGCAAATCGACCATGACGAAGACCAAGGCACAGCAGATTATGGCGGCGACCGAGGCTCGCGCGGCTGACGACGTCACCGCAGCCATCCAAGATATCGCTACCGAGTTTGAACCCTATATCATCAAGCAGCGCCGCCACTTCCATAAGCACCCGGAGCTGAGCCTCGCCGAGGAGCGCACGACTTCTGACATCGCCAACCAGCTCGACGCCATGAATATCCCCTACGAGCGTCCGCTCAAGACCGGCTTGGTGGCAACGCTTCGCGGTACCGCGCCGGATGCCTATCGCGAGGACGGCACGCCGCGCCGCCGTATCCTGCTGCGTGCGGATATCGACGCTCTGCCCGTCACCGAACAGACCGGCGAGGAGTTCGCCAGCGTCAACGAGGGCTGCATGCACGCCTGCGGCCATGACTGCCACATCGCCATGATGCTCGGCACGTTGCAGATTCTGCGCCATATGACCGACGACATCCACGGCGAGGTCCGCATCGTCTTCCAGCCCAGTGAGGAAAACGGCCAGGGCGCGAAACTCATGATCGGCACGGGCGTGCTCGACGGCGTCGATGGCGCCTACGCCGCGCACATCTGGAGTGAGGTTGACGCCGGCACCGTAAGCTGCGAGCCCGGTCCGCGCATGGCCAATACCGACTGGTTCCGCATTGATGTCCGCGGCACCTCGTGCCATGGCGCCATGCCCCAACGCGGCCACGACGCCGTCATGGTGGCCGCCGAGATCGTCAATGCCCTGCAGACCATCGTTTCGCGCGAGATCAGCCCCTATGAGCCGGCTGTCATCACCGTCGGCGAGCTGCACGGCGGCACCGCGCGCAATGTTATCGCCGGCACGGCCTACCTCGCCGGCACGGTGCGCACCTACGGCGATTCGACCCACGAGGAAATGCCGGAGCTTATGCGCCGCATCGTGGAGCATACCGCGGCCGCCTTGGGCGCCGAGGCAGAGCTCACCGACTACACCATCGCCAACTACAAGGTCGAAAACGAGGTCGCCTCGAGCGAGCGCTGCCGTCAGGCTGTAATCAAATGCCTGGGCCCCACCGGTCAAGGCCATTACCGCGGCACGCTTTCGGGCGAGGATTTTTCGGAGTACCTGCGCCGCGTACCGGGCGTGCTCGCCTTTGTAGGTACGCGCAACCCCAAGATTGGCGCCACGTACGCCCAGCATTCCTGCTTTTACAAGATTGACGAGACCGTGCTGGCAAAGGGCTCCATGGTGGCCGCCCAGTATGCTATCGACTTTTTGGCCGAGCCCACGCAAGAGGAGCTCGACGGCCCCGCGATTACCGCGGTCGCCGAAACCAACCCCGATCTGGCCGCCAAGCTGCGCTCTGCCAAGGCGACGACCGCCGAGGCTCGCGACGCCATCCATGATGCCCGAACGGCTCGCCATGCCGCGATCAAGGGCATCCACGACGCACGCGCTGCTGCACGCCGCGAGGAGAAGCACGACGAGTAGTCGTCACACCCATCCATAACAGCCTGGCTAAAGCAGAGCGGGGGCGGACGTATCGAAACGTCCGCCCCCGCTCATTCTTCAAGCGCTATTTCTACCATTTCTACCCCGTCCCCAAATGGCAGACGGCGTGGCTACTCGTCCTGAGGCTCCTCGTCGGAGTTTGGCTCGGACGCCGACTCAGGTGCAGGTGCAGGTGCCGGCTCAGGCTCAGGCTCAGGCTCAGGCTCAGGCTCAGATGCCGTCTCAGACTCGGGCGCCGGTTCAGGCTCGGGCGCCGGCTCAGGCTCGGGCGCGGGAACAGGTGCAGGTGCAGGTGCCGGCGAAGCATCCGGAGCGCTGTAACCCGAGGGAGCGGACTTCTTCTCGAAAGGCAACACAAAAGTCAGGACGTCGTCCTTATCCTCATCGGCCCACTCGCTTGCATAGCGTGCGGCCCAATAGCCAACGGCACGGTGCTTGAGCATCTTTCCAAAGACCGTAAGAAATACGGTGACGAAAGCGACCAGCACCAAGAACAGCGCGAGCGTGACGCCACCGCCGGTAACAATTGCCTCAATACCCGTAGGACGATAGTAGTAGCTATACATACCGACAGAGGCAATGGCGCCAAAGACGACCGTCAAGATCCATGTAACAACGTTGGCGACCAGGCCCGTCAAAAACTCGGGAAGGAACGAAGCACAGAACAGCTTGGTCTTGTTGTGCTTAAACGCCGCCCAGACCTTATCGAGCGAAAACGCGCTCTCGACACGCCCGGTCACCGCAAAGTGCATCACGGCGATGTCGGCGAACATCTTAAAGAAGACACCCAGAATCGCCGAGGCAATTAGCGCCAGGACAAGCAGACCGAGCGAACCGAACAGCGCAGCCTCGAGCGCATAAGAGCCGTAATAAGAATACGAGCCCGCGGCGCCAATTACCACGCCCTCCACCAGCGAAAGCACTACACCGATAACGGGGATGGCAGCGATAACCTCAAGCACCACCGAGATGACGCTCGAAAAGACTCCGAGACCAAACGACGTGGAACGCATGAGTGGACGGTCCATGCCGTCATCGACCTTGAGCGACAGATCACGGCCCCACTCGATACCAAAGCCGGAACCGCACACACTCGCAATGCAAGCTGCCAAAAAGCCGATGGCAGCCGCAATGCCGCCAATAACGGGAATAAACAACACGAGCACCGACACAACGCAAATCAGCGCCGGCAAAAACGCGATTTGGCATACACGCTGAAGCACGCCCGGAGTCTTAGTCATATCTTGGAACGCCTGAGCCACACAGCCCTTTGGCGCATTCGCCACGGGCGGTTGCGGAACAAACTGCTGAGGCTGAGGCTGTCCCTGGGGAGCGGGGCCAGCGGCACTGGCATTAGGAGCACCACACACGCCGCAGAACTTGTCGTTATCGCCCATGGGGGCGCCACACTGCGAGCAGAACATAGAATCATCCCTTCGTATCTTGGACGAATCACTTGGATCGCAAACGTTGTCTTTAGCATCATTATTGCCCAATGTGGGGTCAAATACTCAAAGATGACCGATTTGCAAGGTACACGGCGCCAGCAGGCGGTTCGTTGAATACGTCTGTGCTAGTTCGTTCCGCGGAAGCCCTTGCCGACGATCTCGGAGCTGTCGACGATCGTGATAAAGGCACCCGGATCGACTTCGCGCGCATAGCGGCGTAGTTGCACGGCCTCGCGACGGCTCAGCACGCTCATGATCACCGTCACGCACTTGCCCGAGAAGGCACCGTAGCCGCGGCTGATGGTCGCCGTGCGGTTGAGATGCTTGACGATAAACTCCTCGACCTTAAGGGGCTCGGAACAAATGACCGTGCAGACTTTGCGCAGATGAATGCTCTCAATGGCTTTGTCAACCACAAGCGTCTTGGCAAACAGGCCGAGCACGCAATACAGACCGACACGCGGGCCATACAAAAAGGCCGCGATGGTCACGATGCCGATATCGACCAGCAGCAGGGCACGGCCAATCTCGAGCGTCGTGCGGCGCTTGAGGATCATGGCAAGAATGTCCGTGCCACCCGTCGAGGCGCCGATATCAAAGACAATAGCGCTGCCGAGCGCCGGCAAGATGACGGCAAAGCACAGGTCGAGCCACATATCGCCCGTCAGAGAGACATCGGTCGGGATAAAGAGCTCAAAAAGCGAAACATAGGCGGACAACGCAAACGAGGCGAAGACGCTCCACAGGATTGCCTTGCGCTCCAAAAAGATAAAGCCCAAGACGACGAGAACCGCGTTGATAATCCACATAAAGACGCCGACGGGCAGGGTCGGGAACAGCGTGGACAGAATGACCGACACGCCCGAGGTGCCGCCAAAAGCAAAGTGATTAGGGGTTTTAAACGCAACGATGGCAAAGGCCGTAAGAATCAGGCCCAGATTGAGCTCGGCAAAAAAGCGCGGGAAGCCCGGCTCCTGGCTGCGCTTTTGGCCGGCACGCTCGCCGCGCTCGATATCGGTGCGATCAACCACGCGCTCCATCGGCACCACGGGAGGACGATGCATCTCCTCGGCAGCACGCGATGCCGCCTCTGCCGCGGCGGCCCCAATCGCCCATGCCTTGCTTTCTGTTTCGTGCTCGTCGGCCATTACGGCAACCCCTCGTTAACAATTTGGAAACAATGCGCCCATTAGGGTAACGCGGAACGCGACGATTGCAACCCCTAGTTAGACGAGCGGTATGCCTACATCGGGGGGCATACAAATAACGGCCGGCCACGCTTTTACTTGCGCGGTCGGCCGTTTAACGTTTTCGCAGATAAAACCTGCCAAAACAAACCTGTCTCTTTTTGGAAGGTTACTCGTGCTGGCTAGTGCGGTGCTCGTACTCCTCGGGGGTGATGACGTCCTCGATACGCAGGTTGACGCCCGCCACCTCAAGGCCGGTCATCGCGGCAAGGCGCTCGGTGACACGCGCCTTGACATCGTCGAAGATCGCGGGCGCATAGGCGCCGTACTCGATAATGACGGAGATGTTGACGACCACGCGATTGTCATCGGTGACCTCGACCGTCACGCCCTTGGTCAGATTCTCGGCACCAAACTGCTCCTGCACAAAGTGCATGAGGTTACCCTTCATGCCCAAAACGTGCGGAACCTCGCGGGTGGCCATGGCAACGATCTTCTCGATCACACCGTTGGAATAGGTCAGCGAGTCCTCGGACTCGTCTGTTTCCTCATCATCCTCGTCCGCGTCATCGGCGGACTCGGCCTCGACGAGAGTCTCGTCCTCGAGCGTCACATCCTCGGCTTCGGCGACGACCGCCTCGTTCTCCTCGAGCTCGGTATCGGCTACATCGACCTTCGTATTAAAAGCCATGGTTCCTCCTTATGCCCGCCGCGGATGCGACAGTCGAATACGTATTAGCGGCCGCTAAACAGACGGCCGAAGAAGTTGACGATACCGTTCTCGCCGTCGCGAATCTGGCCGATCACGGCGCCGATCAGCACAAAGAATGCGATGACGAGCGTGTCCCACAGGCCGAGCGTGAGCACCAACACGGCGAGGATAAAGCCAGCGACGGCGCCGAGCGTGGTGTTGGGATGACGCACAGCATAGCTCCAGATGGCAGCGCCCGTACCCTTGATGAGACCCATAGCCTCGTCAAAATCCGCGGCTGCCGCGTCTTGTAACTCGGTTGCTTCTGCTTTGGAATCAACAGGTTCGTTCGCCGGCGTGGCGCTCTGGTCAATCGTCAGGCGCGGCGTACGAGCGGTCTTATCTTGATTGGTATCACTCACCGGAAACCTCCACGGTCTGGACGGTAGTCTTGGACGGCAAAAAACGGACGCGCGTGGTCGTACCCGGCGTGCCGAGCATGGTGTCGCAAGCTTCCTCGATGCGTTGCTGCATCGCGGTAGCCAGAGATGCCACGTCCTTATCGTCAAGTGCGATAGCCTCGACCTTAAATCGGACGTGCGAATCGTCGGGGCCTTGGACGCGGGCCTCAACATGCTCGACCATCACGCGGTCGTCGCGCTCGGCAGCAACCCTAGCACACGAAGAAAGCGCCGCAAGGGTGACCTCGATATTGCGCTCCCCCGCCGGATGCACACAGGACGGCTCGCGACGAGCAAACATCAGGCGGAAGAAGCTTACCAGCACGCCGATCGCCACAACTCCACCGCATGCCGTCACGACAATGCGCGGCATGGGGTCGCGCATCAGCAACATAAAGCGATACGTATACGGCCCCCAAAACTGGCAGACAAGCGTACCCAGCGCCACGATGGTAGCGGCAAGGTACACGATCGCTAGGGCTCGTTTGAGTACGCGCACGCGGCGCTCCCTTCAAATCTCGGCTCTCGAAATGCAAAACGGTTCGCATCATTATAAAAGAGCCGGGTCCGGTGCTCTACGCACGCGGATCCGGCTCATCTATTCCACGAGGCTTGCATGCTCGCTTCATTATGCCCAGATATGCACGGCTCAATCCGTGCAGGCGCTACTCCTCCTCGAGGGCAGCGATGACCTCGTCGGTCATGTCCATGGTGCTGTAAACATCCTGGACGTCGTCGAGCTCCTCAAGACGGTCGATGAGGCGCTGAACCTTCTTGGCGTCGGCGCCAGAAACCTCGGTCGGGGTCGTCGGGACCATGGTGGTCTCGGAGCCCTTGACCTGGACGCCCTGCTCCTCGAGCGCCTTGGAGACAGCCATAACGTCGTTGGCAGCAGTCCAGACGATCCACTCCTCGCCGGCGTCCTCGTAGTCCTCGCCGCCGGCCTCGGCGATGGCCATCATGAACTCATCCTCGTCACCGGCAGCACCGTTGGCGATCATGGTCTCCTTCTTGGCGTTCTCGTCCAGGATCTCCTTGGCGACGACGATCTGGCCCTTGCGCTCAAACTGGAAGGCGACGGAGCCGGAGGTGCCCAGGTTGCCACCAGCGTGGGAGAAGGCGGAACGGACATCAGCGGCGGTACGGTTGCGGTTGTCGGTCAGGCAGTCGACGTAGACGGCGACACCGGCGGGACCGTAGCCCTCGTACACGATGTTCTCGTAGATGGCAGCGTCAGCACCCGAACCAAAAGCCTTGTCGATAGCGGACTTGATCTTGTCCTTAGGCATGGACTGAGCCTTGGCCTTGGCAACGGCAGCGGCGAGGCTGGCGTTGTTCTCGGGCAGCGGGTCACCGCCGAGACGGGCAGCAACGGTGATGTTGCGGCTGAGCTTGGAGAAGAGGGCGGAACGCTTGGCGTCCTGCGCGCCCTTACGATGCTTGGTTGTGGCCCACTTAGAGTGTCCGGACATACGTGTCTCCTATCGGTTTCGACCTAAAGCCCAGCGCAGATGCTCGGGCAATATAAACAAACGTCGTTATGATATACCTACTGGCCTGCGAGATAAACCCCAAAATGAAGGCGACGTGATGATGCAGCCCCTTAGTGCAAAGTAACCTGTCCCCTTTGCACCAAATTAGGACCAGAGGAGGTCGCTGCGGGTGATGGTGGCGCCGATGGCAAAGGGCATGCAGGCGATGACCGGATACAGATAGCGCATGTAGGTCGAGCCGTTGCAGGGACCGATCAGGCACACGGCGAGCACGCCCAGCAGCGGCACCCAAATGGCCAGCCCACGCCACGAATGACGACGTAGCAGATAGACCACCACGGCGATCATGATCCACACATAGGTGGCCGAGCTCATGGTGAGCGAGATAAACGGGACGCGTTGTACTGCCACGCGATACAGGTTGATCAGGTGATCGCACCAGCGCACAACCTTGCTATCGACCGGATGGAAGTCGAAGTACTTGAGGTTATCGGGCTTTGCCATGATCTCGGCACTGCGCGCCGTGCTGTAGACCCACGCATCGCGGGCACTCGGATAAAAGTAGCCGTAGTAGTTATTGATGAGCGCCGAGATATAGCACTCGGGATCCTTTTTGAACATCTGAGCCCACACCTCAAAATAGGCCTTGATGTCCTCCTGCGAGGCGTACTCGTTAAAGCAATTTTTAACGGCGTCCGACTTATCCGGGTTGTAACGGCGGCCCAGGTTCTCGTACTTGAGTACACGATCGATCACGGCACGCTCTTCGTCGGTCACCGAACCGTCGCAAGGAGCCTCCACGATGGTGCCGTCCTCCTTAACCGTAGGGTTGACGCCCGAGTTGAGGCCGTCGTGCTTTTGGACGAAACGAGCCGTCTGCTGGAACGGAATCGAAAGGATTTCGCGCTTGGAGCCGGGCGTAATGTCGTGCGCCGGCATAAAGACCTTGGTGAAGTACATATTAGAGGCAAGGCAGAGCGCGAGCACCGCGAGAACGCCAACCCAGCGGAAACGCGGGATGGCGCCCGAAGGCGCAGCGCCAGTCTGCTTGGCTGCACGACGAGCCACATGCACGTCCCATACGCAAAACGCCGCCGCGATTACGCATGCCGCCAGGGGAAACACCAGGCCGCCGTTGCGCAGAAACGTGGAACCCATGGCGCCCAGAGCGAGCAGCAGCCAGTCGTGGCGCGCAAAGAGCACGGGGGCTTTCTCGCCCGCTCGCTCGGCATTGGCATCACGACGGGGCAAGCCACATGCCACGAGCTTGACGGTCTGTACCAGCAGCACCAAAAACGCGTCGGCAAAGAGCACGTCTTTGGTGAGCAACGCCGCGTAGTTAGAGAACATCGGCATAAACGCAAAGAACAGCAGGATCGCACCGCGAACCGGCAGGCTCACGCCCAATTTGCGCAGCGACGAAATGGAATAGGCCATGCAGGCAGCCGTGATGACAAATTGAGCGCAGGTGTAGATGGCAAGACCCGCGTTAGCGCTGTTGAACAGCGAAAGCCCCAGCTGAACGCACGAACCGATGATAGCCGTGTGCACCACGGGGTGATGCCCGTTGAGCAGCACGTTTGGATTGAGCAGACGCAAGTAGTCGCTCGTGCCGTTGGGATAGTTGAACCACTGGCGAATCTGCGCGCCCGTATCTCCCATAAAAAGGCCGGGCAGCGAAGCGATGAGCGTGGGCGCCCAGGCGATCATAAGCACCAGGAAGGGCCCGGCAAAGGGATGGACCGAGAGCACGGCGTGAGTCACACGCCATACGCGGCCAAAGTGCGCCTCGGAAAACGGGATGCGTCGGGAGCTCAGCCAATCTAGACACTCAAAGACAAGGTAGAAGGCAACGACCGCCAAGAGCATCCAGCCCGCGCCGCCAATCCAGGCGCAGATGATGCGGGCTTTGTCGCCAAGGACAATCTCGGCCGAGTCGGTGAGATCGTAGCTGCGGCCGAACACCATGCAGATGGCAAAGAACAGCGACGGCAGAATGATCGATGGACGCCAGGTGTCGCCACGGCCAAAGAACACGTAGCGAAACGGCAAGGTGAGCAGACAGGCAAGTGCAAGCAGCATGACCGCGTCGGTATGGCCGGCAAACGAGAGGAGCACCTCGTAGCACACGTACAGCATGCCCGAGGCTTTGGGGTCAATCTCCAAGACTGCGTTGCTCGACACCGGGGCGGGATCGATGGAAAACGCCGTGGTCGCCAACAGCGCGAGCAAAAATGCGATGAGCGTCTGCTTGGCGGGGTAGCGCTTAAACCAGACGATGCGGGCAGCGTCGCGCGCAGCCGTTGTGGAGAGATCGGAATCCTTCACAGTCCAAAGAGCCTTTCTAGAAACCTGCCAAAAAGGGACAGGTTTATTTTGGCAGGTTTTATCTGGGGAAACGTTACGGTTCTGTCATCGTTGCCCAGCGAATCACCACAAAGGTGCCTGTCCCCTTTGTGGTAGTTAGGCGTCGAGGTAGATGCGCTGGGGTTGGTTGCGGCGACGAGCAAAGATGATGAGCGCCAAGCCCGCGATTACGAGCGGCAGGCTCAGCAGCTGACCCATCGTGATGACGCCACCAAGCAGATAGCCCAGCTGGGCATCGGGCACGCGCACAAACTCAATGAGGAAGCGGACGATGCCGTAACCCATCACAAACACGCCCATAAACGTGCCTTGGGGCAGTAGCGGCTTTTTGCGGCTGAGCACCTGCAGAATGCAAAAGAGCACGATGCCCTCAAGAAATGCCTCATAGAGCTGGGAGGGGTGACGCGGCATATCGCCCGCGGTGCCACCGAAGACCACGCCCCAGGGCAGATCGGTCGGCTTGCCCCACAGCTCACCATTGACAAAGTTGGCACAACGGCCCAGGCACAAGGCCAGCGGCGCGCCTATGACGGCAAGGTCTGCCAAAGTCCATGCGTCGAGCTTATACATGCGGCATACGATGATGCCGCCGATAATGCCGCCCACCAAACCGCCGTGGAAGCTCATGCCGCCCTCGTTGGTGGCAAAGATCTCGAGCGGGTGCGCCCAGTAGTAGCCATCACCGTAAAAGACGACGTAGAACAGGCGCGCACCGATAATGAGGCCAAAGACCACGCCGACCACGACACTCGTCAGGTCATCAATCGTAATGTCGAAGCCCCAGCGACGCTGCGTGCGGTACATGACAACCGCCGTGAGCAGGGCGCCGACCACATAGGCCAGACCATACCAGTAAATCGTGATAGGCCCCGCCGAAATCGCGACGGGATCAAGCATATGGTAGAGGTCGTTGAGCATATCGATCCCCCTGCTCCCTACATACAAATGCGGCCGCGGGCCTTGCGCTCGCAGCCGCATATTTGGGCGTAACGTCTATGCGGAGTATGCCGTCCGCAGCTTTCGCAGCTTAGAACGGCGCGTACTCGTCGTACAGGTCCTCGGCCTCGCCAGAGGCATTGACCTGCTCAACGCGGGTAACGCCGGGCACATGCTCCTTCAGGATACGCTCAATGCCCATGGACAGGGTCAGCGAGCTCATGGGGCAGCCGGCGCAGGCGCCCTGCAGCTCCAGCTTGACGACACCCTCGTCGTCGACGCCCACATACTCCATATCGCCGCCATCGGCCTGCAAGTTGGGGCGAATCTCTTCAAGAACCTTCTTAAGCAGCTCTTCGTTAACAGCCACAGGGGCTCCTTTCTCACAATTACGCGGGCGCGCCCGCGGACAGAAGCTATGTTACTACAGCCGTGTACCCGCTCACGAGCCGTCCATGCGCGCAGACGCGACTTTCACGAGTAGTCAATTTGGGACGGGGCTCTTTTGGCTGCCTTTTGTTGCCAGCTGGCGTTGCCACGCGCTACTGCTGAGCCCGCCCCTCGGTGCCGATGTGAACATCGACGATAACCTGGCGGTAGCTGATGCCACAGGAGTCGAGGATGCGGCGGCTGATGCGTCCATCATCGGTGTCGGCGTACTTGTTGTCCAGGTAGACAACCTCGCCCACGCCCACCTGAGCCAAAATCTTGGCGCAGTCATGGCACGGGAACAGCGTGACGTAGACCGTGGAACCCTCGAGGTCCTTGAGCGAGCCACGGTAGTTGAGCACGGCGTTGGCCTCGGCATGGACCACGTAGTTGTGCTTGTCCTGCAGCGGGTCGTCGCTCGTACCCCACGGGAAAAAGTCGTCGTTGAGCGCCGAGGGTGTACCATTGTAGCCCACCGAAAGGATGCGGTGGTTGGTGTTGGCGATGCACGCACCCACCTGCGTGTTGGGGTCCTTGCTGCGGCGCTGCGCGGCGATGGCCACGCTCATAAAGAACTCGTCCCAGCTAATGACGTCCAGGCGCTTGCCTGACGAAGTTTGATGAAGATCGTCCGACATGGCAGACACCTCCGTAATCGCAATAGTTTGACCCATTGTAGCAGGTGAAAGGTGGAGGCGTTTGTCCCACCGGCGCCTTCACTTTTACACGCGGCGGGGCTTTTGGTTGATGCGGTAGAGCTCGGCGAGACCCCGCAGCGTCAGCGCGTCGTCTACCGTCAGGCTGTGGCCGACCAACGCCGCGAGTGCCTCGGCATCGTCACCGGTAATGACGATGGGCACGTCGCCCTCCCCCGCGGCCTTGGTCGCGCGCATCTCGGCGAGCACCATGTCGAGCATACCGTCGATGCGGGCCACCTCGCCCAAGACCACGCCCGAGCGCATGGCCTCGCGCGTGTTGCGACCGATCACATGCGTGGGTGCCGAGGGCTCGACCTGCGGCAGGCGCGCCGCAGCGGCCGAAAGCGAGCGGGCGCCAAGTGCCAGACCCGGCGCGATAACGCCGCCCACAAAGGTACCGCACGCGTCGATGACCTCGATATTGGTCGTAGTGCCCAGGTCGATCACGATGCACGGAGAGCCGTAGACGGCACGAGCCGCCACGGCATCGGCGATGCGGTCGGGGCCGATCTCGGCGGGGTCGTCGTAGTGGACGGGCATGCCAGTCTTAAGTCCCGGTCCCACCGTGAGCACGCGTCCCGTGCAGGTACGGGAAAGCGCCACCTTCCACGGGCGCTCGAGCGCCGGCACCACGCAGCTCAGCACTGCGGCCGCGGGAACGAGCGCGCCGGGCATGCCCGCATCGGCCGCCAGCGCGCCCATGATCTGCGCGAGCCTCATGCGCGCTTCGTCGGCTGTAATGCTCGACGGCGTCGTGATCTCGCACGTCGCAAGCGGGCACTCCTGCGCCGCGGCCGAATCCTCGGCAAACAGGCCAAAGCGAATGAACGTGTTGCCCACGTCGACCGTCAATATATATGCGCACCCATTAAGCATCGTCGGCGCTCCTTTCGTCTGCCCAGCAGTATATCGCCTACCTAAACCAGTCATCCCAAAATGACTAGGTTGCGGCTATACTGATGCGCGGTCGCGCGCGAGCTCACGCGGCGACCCTTGGTAACCCGACTTCCCGCGCCGTATCCGTAGCGGCGCTCCCGGGGGAAGCGGATATACGCAAAGGAGTTCTATATGAGCAATCCCTCGAACCGCGCCTCGATGCGCGGGCAACTCACGCTGCGCGGCGTCGTCATCGGCGTCCTTGGCTGCGTGATCATCACGGCAAGCTCGGCCTACACCGCCCTCAAGATGGGCGCACTCCCCTGGCCGATCGTCTTCGCTGCCGTCATCTCGCTGTTCTTCCTTAAGCTCATGGGCAACGCCAGTCTCAACGAGGCCAACGTCACCCACACCATCATGTCCGCAGGCGCCATGGTCGCCGGCGGCCTGGCGTTTACCATCCCGGGCGCCTGGATGCTGGGCTATGCCGACCAGATCAGCTGGCTCGACATGTTTATCGTGGCACTCGCCGGCACCATCCTGGGCCTGCTGGCCACCGCGCTCATCCACCGTCACTTTATCGTGGACGCCGCGCTTGAGTTCCCCACCGGCAACGCCGCAGCTCAGACCTTGCGCGCGACCGAGGCTGGCGGCAAAACCGGCAAGCAGCTCTTTGGCTCCATGGCCATCGCCGGCATCTATAGCGTGCTGCGCGACGCCCTGGGCGTGGTACCCAGCATGCTATGCACGCTCAACATCCCCGGCGTGACCTTTGGTATCTACAACTCGCCCATGCTGCTCTCCGTCGGCTTCCTCGTGGGCTTCGCCCCGGTCGCCTTCTGGTTTGCCGGCGCCCTGCTGGGCAACTTTGGCATCATCGTGGGCGGCACCGCTGCCGGTCTGTTCGACGTTGTGACTGCACAGGGCATCGTCAAGTCCCTGGGCATGGGCCTCATGATGGGCTTTGGCGTCGCCGTCGTCCTCAAGGACATCCTGCCGCAGGTCGCCGGTATCGTCCGCGGTCTTGCCGCCGACAGCTCCACCGACACCGACGAGCAGTCGCTCATCTCGGGCTCCCTTAAGCTCGACGCCGGCATCATCGGCCTGGGCGCTGCCGCCATCGCCGTGATCATCGCCATCGTGCTTGACCTTGGTCCCGTTCCGGCCGTCATCGTGACGCTGTTCACCTTTGTCACCACCATCATGAGCGCACAGAGCTGCGGCCAGACGGGCATCGACCCCATGGAGATCTTTGGCCTCATAGTCATGCTCATCGTGGCAGCCTTCGCACAGATCGCTCAGGTCAAGCTGTTCTTTATCGCCGGCATCGTTGCCGTGGCGTGCGGCCTTGCGGGCGACGTCATGAACGACTTTAAGGCCGGCGCCGTGCTGGGCACCAACCCGCGTGCGCAGTGGATCGGCCAAGCCATCGGCGGCATCGTGGGCGCCCTGGTCGCCGCCGCCGTCATGGTCGCGCTCGTCACCGCCTATGGCCCGGACGCCTTTGGCCCCGACAAGAGCTTCGTTGCCGCGCAGGCAAGCGTCGTCGCCACCATGGTCTCGGGCATCCCGAGCGTGCCGTGGTTCGTTGGCGGCTTTATCGCCGGCATCGTCATGTACTGGCTCGGCATTCCGGCCATGATGATCGGCCTGGGCGTGTACCTGCCGTTCTACATGTCACTCACGGCATTCCTGGGCTCCTGCGTCAAGCTCGCCTACGACAAGTGGTCCGCTCACCGCGACGCCGAGGCCGGTCTTTCGGACGAGGAGAAGGCCGCCAAGGACGCCGCCTTCCAGGAGCAGGGGCTGGTTGTCGCCAGCGGCCTGCTCGGCGGCGAGTCCATCGTCGGCGTTATCCTAGCGTTTGTCTCCGTGGGCTTAAGCCTGCTGGGCTAAGTCGAGCAGCTGCTCGACAGCAACCATATTGCCTACGATTTGCCCGGTCGGTAGCTTTCGCGGCTACCGACCGGGCTTTTTGATATCGAAACAAAGAAAGGCCGGCGCGCTGCGTTTAACAGCGAGCCGGCCTTATCGGTTAAGCTATCGAAGCGTTCCTGCTATGAACTGAAGTTCGTTGCAGAATCTACGCTCGAAACGCTACATCTGCTTGCGACGACGATCGCTCAGCGTCACACCAGCGGCCACGAGGGTGATACCGCCGATGACGAACACCTCGCCCGCAAGAGCGGAGTCATCACCGGTCTGGGCGAGCGCGGCAGGCGCAGCCTGTTTCTTGGCAACGGGGGCCTTTGCAGCAGCCTGCGCAACCTGAGGCTTGGCCTGCGGCTCAGCCTTGGGATGATACTTGTCGTACTCGGCCTGCGCGGCAGCCAAGGCATCCTTGGCATCGTCAAGCTCGGCAAGCGCGTCGGCATAGGCGTCGTTGGCGTCGGACAGCTTGGCATCGGCATCGCTCAGGGCAGCCTTGAGACCAGCGGCAGCATCGACGGCAGCCTTGTAGCGAGCGTAGGCAGCGTTCAGCTTGACCAGCTTCTCGTTGCCCGTCGTGCCCGCGGCAAGGGATGCCTTGTGGTCGACAGCCTCAAGATCGGCCTTGAGTGCCTCATCGTTGGCAAGCTCGGCCTTGGCCTTGAAGATATCGAGGTTCGCATCGACGACGGCTTCGTTGGCGGCCTCGAGCTGCTTCTGGGCATCGGCGACACTGGCTACGGCAGCGTCATAGGCGGCCTTGGCGTCGTCGACCGCCTTCTGGGCACCGGCGAAGCGCTCGAAGGCCTTGTTTGCGGTGGCAAGCTCGTCCTCGGCGGCCTTGGCCTTCGCCTGTGCGTCGGACAGGGTCTGCGTCTTGGCGGCAACTGCCTGCTTGGCGCCCGAAAGAGCGGTCGCGGCGTGCGTATCTGCGGCCTGAGCCTTGTCAACGCCAGCCCGGGCGGCATCGTCGGCCTTCTTTGCCTCGTCAAGCGAGCCCTGCTTATTCGCAAGGTCCGCCTGGGCGGCATCGCGCTTGGCGGCAAGGTCCTTGACCGAAGCAGTGGCGTTGTCATACGCCTCATTGGCCTGCTCGGACTTTGCCTTGGCGGCATCGCGGGCGCTGCGAGCCTTCGCCTTGTGAGCAGCGGCCTCGGCTGCCTTCGTCTTGCTGTCAGCAAGCGTGGCGTTTGCCTTATCGAGAGCTGCCTGGGCAGTGGCAGCCTCGCCCTTGGCGGTATCGAGGTTCTGCTTGAGGGACTCGATGTCGATTCCGCCGAGTGCGTCCTTCGCGGCGTCGTATGCCGTCTTCGCAGCGGCGGTGCCGGACTTAGCCTTCTCGTACTCACCCTTGGCGGTGTTCATGTTCACATCTGCTGCGGTGAAAGCGTCCTGGGCGGCATCCTGCCCGTTTACAGCTGCGAAGTAAGCTTCCCTAGTAGTTCCAGAGTTCTTCTGCGCCTCGGCGAGCTTGCCCTGAAGCTCCTTGAGCTGCGCCTTCTGCGCCTGCGTGCCGCCAGCGTTATAGGCAGAGTCGATGTAGTCGTTCACGAGCTTCTTGAACTCGGAGACAGTGAAATCCTTCTGCCCCGTGCTCCCGCTATAGTCGAAAACGGTTACCTCGGAATCGGTATTCTTACCGCTACCGGTCGCGATGCCGATAGCCTTCGCGCCGGCATCGATGATGTTTAGATAGTGCCCGCACTCATGGTAGATGCTGTTGTAGTGCTGGTAGATATAGTAGGAATCATATCGATGGCTTCCAAGTGCGTCACCATACTGCTCGACGTACTTATCGAACGCCTTTTTCTCCTGGGTGTAGAGACCGGTATATGGCCAGCCAAGCGTATCCTCGGTCTCGCCTCCGGTGTATGCCCCGCCGCCGCCTGCAAGATTCTCACCTTGATCGAAATAGCAGTTCGAGTGTCCCCAGATGTTCGATGAATATGATGTATTGAGGGCGGCTGCCGCAGTCATGCGGAGGCTGACGCTAAGCTCAGACTGGCCGTTCGCCTTGCGGAGGTTGTTCTGGGTATCGAGGTAGGTCAGGGCGTTACGCATCTGCTCCAAGGAGAGCGGATTGGTGTCGCGAGACATGTCCTGATCGACGTACTTGTCATACCAGTCCTGTTTCTCTGTCGTCCCCATGAGCATCGACGCGGCGGTACTTGCATTTGACTTCTGCTGGGCGGTGAAATCGCTGCTGTTGCTGATGTAGGCCATAAAGCCGAGCATGCCCTTATTGATGACTTCCTGGTCAACGGTCATGTTGGACTTTAGGTCTGTAATCTGCTGCTCAAGAGCCTCAACCTGGGCATTAGCAGCGTCATAAGCCTTTTCCGCGGCGTTCGAAGCGGCGCAGGCTGCCTCCCACTCGCTGCGCTTCTGCTTGCGAACTTCGACAAGCTTATCGTACGCGGTCTTCTTGTCGGCCTCGGTCTGCTGGGCCTGCTCGTATGCCGTCTTCGCGGCGTCACGCTTACTGGCCGCGTCCTTGTACTCCTTGTTTGCCGCATCGTATGCAGACTGGGCAGATGCCACAGCAGCGTTGGCGGCGTTGGCCTTCTCCTGCGCGGCAGCGACGGCAGCCTGGGCGGCCTGCAGGTTCGCCTGGGCGGTAGCGTCGGCATCCGTCGCGGCATTGAGCTCCGCCTGCGCGGTCTTGAGCTCACCAGCAGCAGCGATCTGGGCGGCCTCAAGCGCACTCAGGTCAACACCCGTACCCGAGACGGCAGCATCAAGCGCGGCCTGCGCCTGGTTGAACTTCTGCTGGGCGTTATCGCGCGCGGTGGTTGCGGCTGCGAGAGCAGCGGCAGTCTCCTGCTTCTTGGCCTGGGCAGTCGTCAAAGCTGCCTCGGTATTCTGCTTTTCCTGCTGAGCGTTGGCCTCGGCAGCCTTGGCCTGGTCCAGATTGGCCTGTGCAGTAGTAACGGCCTTATTGGCGTCATCGAGCTTTGCCTGCGCGTCCTCGACGGCCTTCTTGGCGGCCTCGTACTCGTCCATACCCATGGCCTCGAGCTTGGCCTGGGCATCATCGAGGGCCTTCTTGGCCTCATCCTGCTTTGCCTTGGCGTCCTTGAGCGCCTGGGTCTTATCCTCGACACTCTTGTTGGCCTGTTCGAGCTGATCGTTCAGGTCGCCCAGCTTCTTCTGCTGCTGCTCGGTCTTTTCGACGGCGGCTTTGAGCTCGTCAATCTTCTCCTGGAGCGCGGCGACTTCTGCTGCGTTCTGCTCGATTTCGTTGTCGCTCACAGCCTGCGAGGCCTGATTCTTTTGCTGCTGCGCCTGCTTTTGAGACTGGCCCGCCGCGTCGGCCTTCTTCTGGGCAGCATCGTAGGCGGCCTGAGCGTCCTTGAGCTGCTTTGCCGATTCCTCGGCCAGCTGGGCAGCCGTCTTTACGACCGCTTGGTTACCGGCGGCAACGGTATTCTCTACAGAGCTACCCCCCCCCTGAACAGAATCGCCGTTATCGGTTGACGGTGCGGCGATTGCCGCCAGCGGCGACATGAGCGGCTGAGCGATGAGGCCCGCCGTCAAAACGGTTGCGACGGCGCGGTTGGCAACGCCCTTGACGTTGACGGCCTTAGCCCGAGGCTCAAAGTGTTGTGGGCTGTAGTTTGCCATGGCTTTCTCCCTTTGACACGGATGTATCCATACGTATCAAACGGTAGCTGTCGATTTTTGAATTCTGTTGCGCAACATTGGCGACCAGCGTATTTTTTGAAATTCACGCTCTTGTGCTTCACAGTTTCGTCACATTTGAAGGAGCTGGTGCATCATATTCTCGCGGGATGGAATTGAGCCTGTGATTTGCATTTGCTCCCGCGTCATCCGCCCTATCGGATTCCGCATCCAACAGACACCCCGCCCGCCACGGTGTAGAGTTAGGACAACGGGCGCGTTGCGCGGACCGCGCTGGAACGAGGTGGACATGGAACTCGATAGACAACAACTCAAGCGACTACGCGAACGCCATCACCGGCGCCACGGCATCCGCCCTGCCCATAGTGAGGCTGCCGAGCAGGCTGGTCGCTTTTTAAAGCGCGCGTTCAACATTCGCGAGGGACGCGCGCCCTATCACGTGATCCGCAAGCGTTTTGTAAACGGGGCGCGTCTGACTGGCTCCCACCTATGCATCCTCATCATCGCCATGCTGATCGCGAGCATCGGCCTCGATATCGATTCGGACATCGCCATCGTGGGCGCCATGCTCATCTGCCCGCTCATGGGCTCGGTCCTTGCCATGGCATACGGCATCGCCACGCTCGACCGCGAGATCACCCTTGAGGCCGTCGCGAGCTTGGCTCTACAGATGGCCTTTTGCCTGGTCACGTCCACGTTGTACTTTAAGCTCTCGCCCCTTGGCACCACCACGGCCGCCATCATCGACAACTCTACACCCACCGTCTGGGACCTTACCGTCGCACTCGCAGGCGGCTTTGCAGGCGGGCTGGGCAACTCGCGCGACCAGGAACCCGCCACGCTCATCGCCGGCGTGGCCGTGGCGACCGCGCTCATGCCGCCTCTGTGCGCGGCGGGCTATGGCATCGCCATCGCAAGCGGGTCGCTGTTTCTCTCGGCGCTTTACGAGTTTGGCATCAACGTGGTCTTTATCGCACTCGCGGCCGAAGCCGTGCTGCTTCTTTTGCGCGTGCCGCTCAAGCGCGACCTCAACGGCGACGGCATTGTGACCGCTGAGGAAGACGCCGAGGTCGACGAGCTGTCACGCAAAGTGCGCCGCCGCATCATCGTGGGCACGGTGATCTTTGCCATCCCCTGCATCGTTATGACCGCGGGGTCTATTGGCTCGGCGCAGGCCGGCGTGCAGGACGGCTACGGTGTCACCGAAACTACGCGCGAACTTGCCGCGGTGCTGCCGGGCTTTAAGGATTACGCCGTCGCCGTCGAGACCTCGGCCACCGAAGGCGACGAGGAGGGCATCGTCGAGCGCCAAACTGTCGCCCATGTGACAACGAGCGAGGCGCTCGGAACGCACGACCGCCACGTCGCCCGCAAGCTCATCGACCTCAATGTGCCCGATCTCGACCGCGTGGAGTTCGATGTGAAGTGATGCCGGCGCGGGATGAATGCTCGCACGGACGCAAGTTACGACGAGGCGCAGACGCGATACGGACACGAGCAAATTGCGGGGTGCAGTTCACACCCGAGCCCCGCTCGCTGTTTTATTGCCGTGAATCAGACGTCCGCATTGACATCGCCAGACTCTACCGTAAACGCCGGATCGGTGCTCACAAGATAAAATCGGGTCACCTTGCTATCTCTAAATAGATAGAGCTGGCCCTGCTCGCGTCGGCGTGACATATACGCCACGTGGACCGTACCGAATTCTTCGCCGTTTTCCTTCTTTAATATCAGGATGTTGGGGTCATCCGTACGCTTAAACTGCCCGTCAACGCAGCTGCCGTCTTTGTCGACCAGTTGCCACCGATGGTTATCCTCTTCAAGAAAGGCCAGGGTTTCCAGACTCGTCTTGTCGTCCCGATAGTAACCGTCAATGGCAAACCCTTCGGAAGCGCATTCCTGCATATAGGACGTTTCTCGGCTTATAGCAAACAGCCCTGTAGCGCCCAGGAGCACAGCCAGGCAGACCACTGCAAGGGTTATCGAAATAGCACGGCGACCCATGTTAGCCCAACCGATAGTTGTTTAACGGAGCGCGAAACATACCTGGAACCTCCGATGTCAGGGGGAACGTCGCCAGCAGGCTGGCGACAACTATATGTTTCTGACATCAAACCATATGGCTGCCACTCGCGGAGGGGGCATCGGCGAACGGCGTGTTTTCATACTCCATTGGTCAAACCTAAGTGCAGTGCTACAGGTTGTACTTGTACACGCGATAGATGTACTTCTCGGCTTCCATCTCGTAGGTGGCGATGGGCAGTCCGCAGCGATCGTACTCGGCAAAGGTCTTGGCCTGACCCGATGCCACGAGCATGCTGTTCGAATTGCCGACGCGCTGCACACTGCTAACGTAGCCCGAGAACGGCACCGCGATCTGGTCTTCGAGCCCGTAGGTGCGTGCCACCTCGTCCACCGTAAAGATGCGCCCAAACGAATACGAGCCGCGGCTGTAGTCGGTCACCACCGCGGCGCCCAGCTGGCCCCAGTCGAACTTGGGATAGCTTTCGGCCGCACCAAAGTTGTTGTCGTATAGCAGCACCTGGTAGCGACCAGTCGCGGTCGTCTCGTCGTTTGGCAGATAGGTCACGCTGTGCTGGCCCGCGTTGAGCGAAAAATCGCCCTGAGCTTGCAGCAGCTTTTCCTCAAAGCCCGAACCGGTCCAAAAATCGGGCAAGCCCACGGAAGGCTGTAGCAAGGTCATTTGCGCAACATGTGTCCAGCAAAAACGGGTGGTAACCGGTACGGCTACCACCCGTTTGTCTCATATCCAGCCCATAGCAGGCAAGCTACTTCTTAATGCCGCGTCCCAGGCGCTCAGCGACCGACGCCACGGCACTCTCGTCAACCGAGCCGCAGCTCACACAGCCGTCGTGGGCACGCATCTGGCCGGTGACCTCGTCCATTGCGAGCGGCGCCACCTTCTCGAGCTTAAAGCCCTTGCCGGCGCGCATGTTCTCCTTCGCCACGCTAATCATAAGCTTAATACGGTTAAGCTGGTTGACCTCGGACGCACCGGGGTCGTAGTCCACCGCAACGATGTTGCTCTCGGGATGCTGGCGGCGCAGCTCCTTGATCACGGCCTTGCCCACCACGTGGTTAGGCAGGCACGCGAAGGGCTGCGTGCAGATGATGTTGGGCGCACCATGGTCGATCAGGTCGAGCATCTCGGCCGTGAGCAGCCAGCCCTCGCCCATGTTGTTGCACACCGAAAGCACCGTGCGGGCCTTGTCGGCCATGGTGCCGATGCGCTCGGGCGCCTCAAAGCGGCGGGACTTTTCGAGCATCTCCTCCACCGGCGTACGCATCCAGTCCACGAGCTTGATGAGCGCCTGCATGCCCGCACGCGTTGTAGCAGAGCTTCCCAGCTCGTCCTTCTGCAGCTCGGCGTTGCTCATGGAGTACAGGAAGAAGTCGAGCAGGCCCGGCACTACGGCCTCGCAGCCCTCGCGCTCGATGACATCGACCACGTGGTTGTTGGCCGTAGGGTGGAACTTGACCAAAATCTCACCGACCACGCCCACGCGCGGCTTAGTACCCTCGCCCACGAGCGGCATGGTGTCGAACGCGCGGATGGCCTCGCGGCACAGCTTGGTGTAGTTGTGACGGTTGAACTTAGGCGCCAGCTTGCGAGCGCGCGCCATGTACTCCTCATAGAGTGCGTTGGCAGCGCCGGGCGTGGCCTCGTACGGGCGGCAGCGGTAGAGCATCTGCATCATGACGTCACCAAAGAGCACCGCGTACACGGCCTGCTTAAGCAGCGCCGGCGTAATCTTAAAGCCGGGATTGTCCTCGCCGAGCGCCACGGCCGAAAGCGAGATTACCGGGATCTCGGGGTGGCCACTCTCGCGCAGCGCCTTGCGGATGAGCGCGATGTAGTTGGTGGCACGGCAACCGCCGCCGGTCTGGCTGATGACCACGGCCGTCTTGGACAGGTCGTAACGACCGCTCTCGATGGCCTCCATGATCTGGCCCGTTACCAGGATCGACGGGTAGCAAATGTCATTGTTCACGTAGCGCAGGCCGGCCTCGACGGCGTCGTGATCGGTCGAGGGCAGCAGCTCCAAGTTGTAGCCGGCACCGCGGAACACCTCTTTGACCAGGTCAAAGTGGATCGGCGCCATCTGCGGGCACAGGATGGTATAGCCCTCCTCGCGCATCTGCTCGGTAAAGGGCACCTTGGGCCATGCGGTCGAGGCGCTCTCGCGCTGCGCCTCGAACGTGTACTTGCGGCTCGCGAACGCGGGAGCATCCTTGGAGGGAGTCACCGGCGCGGCATCACCCTGCTCGTAGGCCTCGCCCGCGGCCGTGGCCTCGGCCAAGCGCTCGGCCTCCTGGTCCTTGAGCGCCGCCATGAGTGAGCGGATGCGGATGCGCGCGGCGCCCAGGTTGGACACCTCGTCGATCTTGAGCACGGTGTAGATCTTGCCGCTGGCTTCCAGAATCTCCTGCACATGATCGGTGGTCAGGGCATCGAGGCCGCAGCCGAAAGAGTTGAGCTGGATCAGGTCCAGATCGTTGCGCATCGTCACAAAACGGGCGACGGCGTACAGGCGGCTGTGGTACATCCACTGGTCGACGACGCGGATGGGGCGCTCGGGCTTCACGAGATGCGCGAGCGAATCCTCGGTAAAGACCGCAAAGCCAAAGCTCGAGATAAGCTCAGGCAGGGCGTGGTTGATCTCGGGGTCGTTGTGGTAAGGACGGCCGGCGAGTACGATGCCGTGGCCGCCGTGGTCCTCGACCCACTTAAGAGCCTCCTCGCCCATGGTCTGGATGTCCTCGTGGAAACGCGCATCGGCCTCAAAGGCAGCGTTGACGGCGGCATCGACCTCGGAGCGCGTGATTTTAGGACCGCGCACGCGACCGCGACCGGCCTCAGCATCGGCCACACGGTCGACGGCGAGCACCTGGTACAGACGGCGCTTGAGCTCGGTCTTATCGTGATAGGGCACAAACGGATACAGGAACTCGATGTTCTGCTCGCGGATCTCGTCGATATTGAGCGCCAGCGCCGTGGGGTAGCTCATGACGATGGGGCAGTTATAGCAGTTACCGGCAGTCGGGTCCTCTTTGCGCTCCCAGCGCACGCACGGCATCCAGATGAAGTCGACGTCACGGTCGATGAGGTTCATCACGTGGCCGTGGCTCATCTTGGCCGGATAACACACGCTCTCGGACGGCATGGACTCAATGCCCGCCTGGTAGGTCTTTTTGCTCGACTGGTCGGACAGCTGCACGCTAAAGCCCAGGCGCGTAAAGAACGCGTGCCAGAAGGGGTAGTTCTCGTACATGTTGAGTGCGCGCGGGATACCCACGGTGCCGCGCGGGGCCTCGTCGGGGCTCAGCACCTCGCGGTTAAAGAGCAGCTCGTTTTTCTTTTTGAAGAGGTTGGGGGCCTCGGTCTTCTGCTTTTTGTGGCCGGCACCCTTCTCGCAGCGGTTACCGGTAATGAAGCGCCTACCGCCGCCAAAATCGTTGACGGTGAGCTGACAGTTGTTGGAGCAACGGCCGCAGCGGACGTGTTTTTGCGTCACGGTGAGGTGCGCGATGTCCTCGGCCGAGAGGATGGTCGAGGTGCCGTCGGCGCCAGCGCGATCGCGGGCGAGCAGGGCCGCGCCGTAGGCGCCCATGCAGCCGGCGATGTCGGGACGCACGGCATGAACGCCGGTGAGCTGCTCAAACGCGCGCAGCGTGGCATCGGACATAAAGGTGCCGCCTTGGACGATCACCTGGCTGCCGATCTCCTTGGGGTCGCGCAGCTTAATGACCTTGAACAGGGCATTCTTGATGACGGAATAGGACAGGCCGGCCGCGATGTCGCCCACCGTGGCGCCTTCCTTTTGCGCCTGCTTGACGCGCGAGTTCATAAAGACCGTGCAGCGGCTGCCCAGGTCGACGGGGGCCTTGGCATGGATGGCGGCATCGGCAAACGCACGCACGTCCATGTTCATAGACACGGCAAAACTCTCGATAAAGCTGCCGCAGCCCGACGAGCAGGCCTCGTTGAGCATGATGTGCTCGATAACGCCGTCCTTCACGCGCAGGCACTTCATGTCCTGGCCGCCAATGTCCAGAATGAACTCGACGCCGGGCAGGAATGCCTTGGCGCCGCGCAGGTGCGCGACGGTCTCGATCTCGCCGGAGTCGGCCTTGAGGGCCTCGATGAGCAGCGCCTCGCCGTAGCCCGTGGTAGTCACGTGGCCGATGGTGCAACCGGCGGGGATGTGGTTGTAGAAATCGGCCATGATGACCTTGGCCGTGCCCAGGATGTCACCGTTGTTGTTGCCGTACCAGGTGTGCAGCAGCTGACCGTCCTCGCCCACGAGCGCGGCCTTCATGGTGGTGGAACCGGCGTCGATGCCGATGAACACGCGGCCGGTGTAGCCGTCGAGCTTGCCCTTGGGGACGACTTCCTGGTCGTGGCGGGTCTTGAACTCGGCAAAGTCCTCGTCGTTGGCAAAGAGCGGATCCAGACGCTCGACCTCGGCACCTTGTGTGTCACCCAGGGCATCGATGGCCTCGATGAGCTGCGGGAACGTGCTGAGCTTGTTGGACTCGTGCGCCATGGCGGCGCCGCTCGCCACAAACAGGTGAGCGTTTTGGGGCACGATACGGTGCTCCTCGTCCAGATTGAGCGTGAGGTAGAAGCGGTGGCGCAGCTCGGAGAGATACTGCAGCGGGCCGCCCAGGAAGGCGACGTTGCCGCGGATGGGACGGCCGCACGCCAGGCCCGAGATGGTCTGGGTCACGACAGCCTGGAAGATGGAGGCAGCCACGTCCTCGGAGCGGGCGCCCTCGTTGAGCAGCGGCTGGACGTCGGTCTTGGCAAAAACGCCGCAGCGACTGGCGATGGGATAGATGGTGGTGGCGTTGGCCGCGAGCTCGTTGAGGCCGCTGGCATCGGTGTGCAGCAGGGTTGCCATCTGATCGATGAACGCGCCCGTACCGCCGGCGCAGGTACCGTTCATGCGCTGCTCGATGCCGTTGTCGAAGTAGATGATCTTGGCGTCCTCGCCGCCCAGCTCGATGGCGACATCGGTGGCAGGGATGAGGGTCTCGACGGCGCGCTTGCTGGCGATGACCTCCTGGACAAACTCCAGGTCGAGCCACTGGGACAGCAGCAGGCCGCCCGAACCGGTGATGGCGCAGGTCATTTGGGCAGCCGGCAGCACGGTCGCAGCGCCCTCGAACAGGTCGCGGGCGCAGGCACGGACGTCGGTGTGGTGGCGCTGGTACTTGGCGTAGACGATCTGGTTATCGTCGTTGAGCACGGCGAGCTTAACGGTGGTGGAGCCCACGTCAATGCCCAGGTGCAGGTTGCCACGAGCGTTCTCGGGGTTGAAGATTGCACCTTCGGGGGCGTGGGCGGCGGCTACGGGCTCGGCGGCGGTGGCGGGCTCGCTAGCGACGGACGTTTCCCCTGCCGCGTTCTTGGCATCGGCAACTGCCTCGGCAACTTTCTCGGCAGCCGCGGCCGCAGCCTTCTGCGCGGCGTCCACCACGGTGGGCGCGGCCTCACGCGCGGCAGCGACCATACGGTCCTTGATGCCCTCGACGAGTTTGCTCATTGTCTCTCCTCTTAGTTGTTGGACTCGACGGTTGCGGCGGTGTCGGCCGCGTCCTCGAGCTGCAGGTTCAATAGCTTCAAGCCGTATTCCGGCACGTTGATATCGATGGGTTGGCCATATAGGTCGCCGGGACGCACAAAGGCGATAACCGTCATAATGCGCGCCATGGCCTCGGGCGATTCGGTGAGCCCACGCTCAAACCAGCGCTGAATCAGGCCGACCTCGGCGCTCACGACGTAGGTAACGTAGTAGTCAAAGAATGTACCCAGCGCCAAGCCCAAAATGCCCGTCTGCGCACGCGGTACCACAGCCTCACGAGCGGTATCGATGATTCTTTTAATGAAGGCCTGGTCGCCGCCCGGACCCAGCAGTGATCCGATCAAATCGCGGTTGGCCGCAAGGTAGCGCAGCAACTCAACCGAACCGGGCGCCGGCTCGAGCTCATCGATGTTGTGATAGAGATCGGGCAGTTGAGCTGCGGTGATGAGCTCAATGCGCTCACGAATCTCGGCCAGCAAGCCGTCCTCGATTTGATTGATAAAGTCGGGAATATCGCGGTAGTGCGAATAGAACGTGCGGCGCGTAAGGCCAGCGCGCTCGGTGAGCGACGCGACATTAATGCGCGAAAGGTCGCCGCTTTCGGCAAGTTCGCTGGCAAGTGCCTGGCGAAGGGCACGCTGTGAGCGAAGGGACCGGCGATCGCATTTCTCGAGCTGGGACAAGCGTCCTCCTTGTTACTCAGCCTGTGCGCTATTGCACAGTGCGAGTATTATTGCACACCGTGTGCATCAACACGTAAAGGGAATATTTTGGATGTGACGAAGGGGCAGTCCCTTTGTCACATTATTCGATGACGGTGCGAGAGTTTTGCTTGTGCATGGTGGCGAGCATGTGTTTGGGGACGGCGTGGACCATGCAACTGCCGATAGTTGCGCTCGCGGCGGCTTTAGCCGCATCGCTAGCGTTTTTGGTCGCATAGCTGTGGCGGAAACGCTTGAGCATGGCGATATCGTTGCCGCCGTCGCCATAGACCGCGACCTCGTCCTCGGCAATGCCGTAGTAACCCGCCAGCCAGGCCACGCTCTCACCCTTGTTGCACGCCACGTCCGTGATCTCGAACATCACCGGATCGAACGGTGCGTTGACCACGCGGTCGGAGCGCTCGGCAAGGTACGCCTTAAGGTCACGCTCCAACTCGGGCGAGGTCACGCGACAGTTGATTTTGCACACGTCATGACGCAGGATGTCACCGATCGACTGGTCGAAATACTGCTCCTCGTGATACCCGCCACGCGCACGCATGCCGCGCATCACGATGCGCTTGATAGGACTGTCCTTTTTAAAGCCCGCCTGGTGCATCTCAAACGATCCGCTCGAAAACATGCCATCGGGCGTGGAGCAGTCAAAACAGATATCCGGAAACTCCTTGAGCAGCTCCTCGGTAATCTGAGGGTCGATGGTCCAGGTCTTGAGCACCTCGCCATGGCTGTCGCGTACGATTGATCCATTGGAGCAGCAGGCGTCAAGCGCCAGGCCCGTAAAGCCATGCTCTCCGATCGGCAGCGTCGAGCGTCCGGTCGCGGGAACCACATGCAGGCCGGCCTCGATCAGCTCGCGAATGGCACGGCGGATAGTCCCATCTGCCTCGTGCAGGGCGTTCAGCAGCGTTCCGTCTAAGTCACTCGCAAACATCTTGATCATGGGCGTGCCTCTCCTTCGTCTGCACGATATTGTAGACGAGAACGGGCGCGCCCCAAGAGAAGCGCGCCCGTTAGGCGAAAGATCGTCCTACACCGCGGCGGGGCCGTGTTCGCCGGTGCGGATGCGGATAACTTCCTCGACCGGCTCGACCCAGATCTTGCCGTCTCCAACGGCACCGGTGCGAGCAGCATTGCAGATAATCTCGACAATTCCGTCGACATGCTCATCGGCGCAAATGAGCGTGAACTGCACCTTAGGGATCGTGTTGACAAGCAACTCGTTGCCGCGCACGTATTCCTTCCAGCCATGCTGTGCACCGCAGCCCTGCACCTGGTTGATAGTCATACCGCGAACATCGGCAGCAAACAGCGCATCTTTAAGAACCTCAAGCTTTTCCTGGCGCACGATAGCCGTGATCTTTTTCATAATGAATTCCTCTCAATAATCAACGTATCCCTTTACATGAGACGCGGGTTTCCCAGGTGCCGCAGATTGGGTTGAAAGAGGAGCGCCGCGTACTTTTGTACGCAAGCGACGGTTTGAAACCCAAGGTGCGGTGCCTGGGGAAGCCGCTAGTCAAGTCCCGAGAAGGAGGGATATGCGCTCTCGCCGTGCTGACTCGCATCCAGGCCCAGTGCCTCGTCGGCCTCGTCCACACGCAGGCTGCCGTGGAACAGCGCCTTGACCACCGCGGCGATCACCAAATCGAGTACCAGTACAATCGCGACCGTCACCACAATGCCCAAGATCTGCGAGATGAGCAGCGACGCGTCGCCCGTGTAGAACAGGCCGCCCTTACCGGTCCACGAGAGCTCCGGCACACAGAACAGGCCCGTGAGCACGCCGCCCAAAATTCCGCCGATACCGTGGCAACCAAACGCATCGAGTGCATCGTCGTAGCCAAACTTGGTCTTAAGATGGCTGATAGCCAGATAGCAGACGGGCGATACGATCAGACCCATGACCAGCGCTGCCCACGGCTCGACAAAGCCCGCGCCGGGCGTGACCACCACAAGGCCCGCAACCAGACCGGTGCTGGCGCCCACCAGCGTGGGGCGACCGGTGTGTACGCGCTCGACGGCAAGCCACGAGACCATGCCCGCCGCGCTAGCCGTCACGGTGTTGAGGATGGCGAGCGCCGCCACAGCGTCGGCCTTAAACTCGCTGCCGCCGTTAAAGCCAAACCAGCCAAACCAAAGCAGGCCGGCGCCCAACGCCACAAACGGCACGTTATGTGGACGGTAGCTCACCATGCCAAAGCCACGACGACGGCCAAGCATTAAGCAGAGGATCAGGCCGGTAAGACCGGACGAAATGTGCACCACGTCGCCACCGGCAAAGTCGAGTGCGCCGATAATGTCACCGATAAAGGAGCCATCGCCGCCCCAAACCATGTGGGCAAGCGGCGCATAGACCACAAGCAGCCAAATGCCCAGGAAGGCCGTCATGGCACCAAACTTAACGCGGCCGGCCAGGCCGCCCGTGACGATAGCGGCAGTGATCATGGCAAACGCCATCTGAAAGGCGATGTTGATGATTTGAGGATAGACGACACCGTCCGCGGCATTGCCCTCGGCCGCCTGCAGCACCTGGTTGAGTACCGGCAGGCACAGCAGCTGGTCAAGGCCTCCAATAAACGGGCTGGAACCGTCGCCGCCATAGGCCAGCGACCAGCCGGCAACAATCCACAGCACACCAACCAGGCCAATGGCGCCAAAGCACATAAGCATGGTGTTGATGACATTTTTGCGCCTGGACAGGCCGCCATAGAAAAACGCCAAGCCCGGTGTCATTAAAAACACGAGCATGGTGCAGACGAGCATAAACGTTGTCGATCCCGTATCGTACATTCGCTCTCCCTTGGTCGCATGAACGTTGTCGGCGCCCATAATGCGGCCGAGGGGCAACTGGTGTAGACCAGATACGGCGTTGTTAAACGCGGCGTTGTCGAATGGAAACGGTGCCGCAATCTTGGAAACGGCGCGGCAACGGACGCGAAACGAACGGGAAATACGCGAGCAAGGAAGCCGTGAGCGCGCCCGTCCCGGCTAGTGGCGGAACAGCTCGCGGGCTCGGTCGCGGAGATTAGTTGCTCGAATGACACCTTCGTAGCGATTGATGCGCAGACGCGGGAAGGCGTTAAAGAAGCGTAGGTCGCGGCGGCTGAGCGACACGCTTGGCACCGGACGGCTCATGCGCTTGCCGGCAAGGCGACGACTGAGCGACGGACGCGGCATGTTCGGCGCGGCATCGGCCACGCGGCGGGCGGCAAGCGCCAGGCCGCGAGCACCATCCGCGATAAACGTCGGCATCGAAGCCTTCTCGCGCAGGGCATCGAGCGCGGCGTCACCCAGCTCGGCCAGCCACGCGTTAACGGCACGGCTACGGATGTGCGTCTGTGCCACCGAGTCAATCGTAGAATCGGGAATACGTTCGAGCATTGAGTCCGAGGCATCGGCAAGCGACTCATTGATGCGGTCGGCAAGGTCGGCCCGGACGCGCTCCAGCTGATCAGACAGACGCCGCCAGCTCGCCAACGAGCACACCGCGTCGACCATCATCGCGACCGCGACGATAAAGGCGGACAGTCGCACAATCAGCACCGGCAGATGGCCAAGCAGCCCCAGCAATGCCGGCTCCACTAAACGGCAAATACACAACGCACCCAAGCCAAACGCGCAGGCCCAGTACAGACAGATGCGTCCGTGCAGGTTAAACGGCAGGTGCGAGTAATCCCAAAAGCGAGCGCCCGTTGTTTTTTCCAGCAGCACGCCCACGCTGTACTCAATCACGCTGCATACGAGCGCTGCAGCGACAAACTGGCTCGAGGCATCCGGAATCCCGCGCAACAGCAGCCAGCAGGCAATGCCGCCCACACCATAGATGGGACAACACGGCCCCAGCAAAAAGCCACTGTTGGCAAATCGTCCGTGATTGAGCATGGCGCATACTGTCGACTCCCATGCCCAACCGCAAAACCCGTAAAAGGCAAACGAGAGCACCAGTGCCGAGAGTGGGCAGGCGGCAAGCGTCGCGCCGCAAAACGCCATATCAATCGCGGTCCCCACCGTCTACCCTCTCCTCTTTTCGCTCGATGCTTTACTCACGCTATCGTCCGTCTCGTCCTTGCGCGGCAGGCGGCCGGCGACCGTCTCACGCAGAGCACACCATTTATCCGCCAGGCAAACAATCCACGCCTCGCGACACGTCGGCGGCACCGGCACCAGCGGAAACATATGCCGCACGATAATATTCCGCTCGCGCGGCGTCAGCTCAAAATCTTCCTCGGCACGCGCCAGAGCAAAAAATGGATGCCGGAATCCGTGCAGTCGATGGCTCGGGTCGGGATCGTGCCAGTCATAGAGAAAGTAGTCGTGCAGCAAGGCCCCGCGCAGCAACGAAGCACGGTCGACCGAAATGCCAGCACGGCCCAAGCGCTCGGCAAAGGACAGGCTCGCCCGCGCCACCGAGATCACATGCGCATACACCGTCACATCGCCATGCTGGATAAACTCGCGCGTCAGGTCCAAACGGCCCGCCTGTGCCAGTTGACGGGCAGCATGGTCTACTTCGCACGCGATTTTCTCGGCACGAACGGCATCGGACATGCTGCCTCCTTCCGGCGGCTCATGGCGGCAAGCCACGGCCTGTGCACAATCGATAAAAACATCATGGAACACATCAGTATGGCATCGGACAAAACGTTTTGCCCCGCCAGTTGGCGAATTACCGCGCCGCCGTCACATATCAAACGCCAAAATGTGCGAGACTGTCTTGTGCAATTGTGTCGGCCAAGGGAGCGCCGGCGCTCGATTCGCATGGAGTAACCCACAACGATGCTGCTTACGCAAACGACAACGCCCGAGGACGTCAAGGCTCTTAATCGTGCCGAGCTCCCGCAGCTCTGCGACGAGATTCGCCACGCCATCCTCGAAAGCTCCGCCGCCGTCGGCGGGCACGTTGCCCCCAACCTGGGCGTCGTTGAGCTCACGGTCGCGCTCCATCGCGTGTTTAACTCCCCCACCGACAAAATTGTCTTTGACGTTTCGCACCAGACCTACGCCCACAAGGCGCTGACCGGGCGCGCGTACACTTATATCGATCCGGAGCGTTATGGTGAGGCTTCTGGCTTTGCCAATCCCGACGAGTCCGAGCACGACCTGTTCGCCATGGGGCACACCTCGACCTCGGTGAGCCTGGGCTGCGGCCTGGCGCACGCTCGTGACCTGGCGGGCGATGCATACAACGTCATCGCCATCATTGGCGACGGCTCGCTTTCGGGCGGCTTGGCGTTTGAGGGCTTTAACAATGCCGCCGAACTCGATAGCAACCTGATCATCATCGTCAACGATAACGACCAGTCCATTGCCGAGAACCATGGCGGCCTGTATCGCAATCTGGCCGAGCTGCGCGCCAGCAACGGCACCTGTGAGCGCAACGTTTTCCGCGCGATGGGGCTCGACTACCGCTACTTGGACGCCGGTAACGATGTGTTGGCCCTCGTCGATGCGTTGCAGGAACTGCGCAATATCGATCATCCCATCGTGCTGCACGTCTCCACCGCCAAGGGCAAGGGCTTTGAGCCAGCCCAAAACGACCCCGAGCGCTGGCACCACGTGGGTCCGTTTGACATGGCGACCGGCCGCAAGCTCTGCCCGGGCCATCCGAGCGAGCCTGCGCCGCGCACCTATGCCGACATTACGGGCGAGGCGCTCGGCGCCGCCATCGAGCGCGATCCGCAGGTCGTGGGCATCACGGCCGCCACGCCCTACATCATGGGCTTTACACCCGAGCTTCGCGCTGCGGCAGGTAAGCAGTTTGTCGACGTGGGCATTGCCGAGGAGCACGCCGTAACTTTTGCCACCGCGCTTGCGCGCTCGGGCGCCAAGCCAGTCTTTGGTGTGTACGGCACGTTTTTGCAGCGCGCCTACGACGAGCTGTGGCACGACCTGTGCCTCAACGATGCCCCCGCAACCATCTTGGTGTTTGGCGCATCGATCTTTGGCACCACATCCGAGACGCACCTCTCGTTCTTCGATATTTCCATGCTGGGCGGACTTCCCAACATGCATTACTTGGCGCCGGCCTGCATGGAGGAATATCTGTCCATGCTGAGCTGGTCGCTCGACCACCGCGAGCATCCCGTGGCGATCCGCGTACCGGGCATCGGCCTGGTGAGCCGTCCCGACCTTGCGCCCGCCGAAGACACCGACTACAGCGCCGTTCGCTACAACGTGGTGCGCCAGGGTCGCGACGTTGTCGTGCTCGCACTTGGCGATTTCTTTGAGCTGGGCGAGCGTGTGGCAAACCGCTTGGCCGCCGAGTACGGTATCGAGGCTACACTCGTCAACCCGCGCTTTGCAACCGAGCTCGACCGCGAGCTCCTCGACAGCCTTGCCGCCGAGCATCGCGTTGTCGTCACCCTCGAGGACGGCATCTTGGACGGCGGCTGGGGCGAGCGCGTGGCATGTTATCTGGCCTGCACGCCGCTGCGCACGCGCACCTTCGGCATCGCCAAGGGCTTCCCCGACCGCTACGACCCCAACGAACTGCTTGCGCAGAACGGCATGACGGTCGAGAACATGGCCGCCGAAGCCGTAAGGCTGCTCAACGAGTAAGAAAACCTCCGCAAGGGAAGCGCCCCTGCGGAGGTTTTTATTTTCCCAACTCAATTGTCTCGATCTGTAACACTTAGAGGACAAATCCGCGTCTAACTGTTACAGATCAAGACAAACGTTCTTAGCTCCCGACCTTTGTCTCAATCTGTAACAGATAGAGACCTTCTGACCGTCCAGATGTTACAGATTGAGACATTCGAATTCCCCCTGAAGAGAAAATCTCAATCTGTAACAGTTACTCGGCAAAAACGGCTGTAGATGTTACAGATTGAGACAAAGCAGCAAGGCATGCCACCGCATCGGCCAGAACCACCACAAAGGTGCCTGCCCTTTTTGGTAGGCAGAATTACCCATAAGGCAAGTATGTTTCTGAGTTATTTCGTGTTGACCCATTTGAGCGCGATAGGGTATAACTCTACTCAACCGCTAGGGATTTTATTGAGAAAGGTGTTCTACCATGAGCAAGAACCTCTCCCAGCAGGTCGTTCTCGACCGCCGCGGCTTCGTTGCCGCCACCTTCGCAACCGTCGCCGGCCTTGGTCTTGCCGGCTGCTCTGACACCAGCGCCGAGGCCGGCAAGGGTTCTGCCACCGGCTCCTCCAAGGGCTCCGAGGATACCGAGGCTTCCACCACGCTCGACGCCAAGGCATTCGACAAGCTCGTCGACAACGGCCCCAAGGCCGATGACGACGCTATCGCCGCCAGCACCTGGGCCACGACCGTCAAGGACGCCGGCGTCTTTAAGATCGGTGGCGTTCAGACCTCCACGCTCTTCTCCCTCCTCAACGAGAAAGACGGTCAGACCCGCGGCTTCGACGCCGGTATCGCACAGCTTCTGTCCAACTACATTCTGGGCGAGAACAAAGTCGAGATCACCCAGGTGACCTCGGACACGCGCGAGTCCGTCCTGCAGAACGGCCAGGTCGACGCCGTCTTTGCCACCTACACCATCACTGACGAGCGCAAGAAGCTCGTCTCCTTTGCCGGCCCCTACTACTACACCCAGCAGGCCATCCTGGTGCTCGCCGATAACGACGACATCAAGGGCGTCGACGACCTGGCCGACAAGAACGTCGCCGTCCAGTCCGGCTCCAACGGCCCCGCCATCCTGGAGGAGTTCGCCCCCAAGGCCAGCCAGCAGGAGTTCAAGACCGACGAGGAGGCCCGCCAGGCACTCCAGCAGGGGCGCGTTGACGCCTACGTCATCGACAACAACATGCAGCAGAGCGCCCTGGTCCGCGAACCCGGTAAGTACAAGATCGCCGGCAAGCCCTTCGGCAGCAAGGAGCCCTATGGCATCGGCCTGCCGCTCGATTCCGACGGCGTCGCCTTCGTCAACGACTTCCTTAAGAAGATTGAGGACGATGGCACCTGGACCGAGCTGTGGCAGATCTGCATTGGCGACCGTACGGGCGACACCAATGTTCCCGAGCTGCCCGAGATCGGCGCCTAGACAGCGAGCCTGGTAACGGCCGTTGCGAAACCATACGGAAACGCACGATGCGCTTTATTGCGCTAAACTGTTTCCTCACTGAGTTGTCGGGGCTTCCGTACACGCGGGAGCCCCTTTCCTTACCGGCGGGAGGTCCGCATGAGTCTCTCCGAGCTCTGGTCGCTCTATGGCCAGAACTATATCGACGCGCTGCTCGCAACCTGGGGCATGACGCTTGAGTCGTTTGCCATCGCCATGGTGCTGGCCGTCGCCGTCACCGTGATGCGCGTGTCACCGCTCAAGCCGCTGCGCGTCTTTGGCGACCTGTATGTCCAGGTCTTCCGTAACATCCCCGGCATCGCGCTGCTTATCATCGTCGTCTACGCGCTGCCGCCGCTCAAGGTCGTCCTGCCCTACCGCACCTGCGTTATCGTCGCCACGGTCCTTTTGGGCTCGGCCTTTGGCTCCGAGAACTTTATGAGCGGTATCAACACTGTTGGCGTCGGTCAGGTCGAAGCCGCACGTTCGCTCGGCATGAGCTTTAACCGCATCCTCGCCAAGATCGTGATTCCACAGGCGCTGCGTTCGAGCGTGCTGCCCATGACCAACCTCTTTATCGCCGTCATGCTCACCACCGCCTTGGGCAGCCAGGTGCCGCTTAAGCCGCAAGAGCTTACCGGCGTGGTGAGCTATATCAACACGCGCTCGCTCGGCGGCGTCGCCGCGTTCTTTATCTCGGCGCTCGGCTACCTGGGCACGGCCTTTGTGGTGAGCCACATTGGCAACTACATCGATAAGAAGGTGAGGATCCTCCGATGAGCAAGCATTCCTCCCCTGCACTTACCATGCGCGATGCGCTCTACGAGGCTCCCGGCCCCAAGATGCGCGCCAAGATTCGCATCGGCACCGCCATCTCGCTTGTTGCCGTCGCCGCGCTCGTCGTCCTCGTGTTGCAGCGCTTTTATGTGACCGGCCAGCTTTCGGTCCACTATTGGTATTTCTTTACGCACCTCACCACCTGGAAGTTCCTGCTTGCCGGCTTTGAGGGCACCGTTAAAGTCGCGCTCACCGCCGGCGCCATCGCGCTGGTGCTGGGCTTGGCCCTTATGCTCGGCCGCACCAGCGACATTAAGCCGCTGCAGTTGGTCTGCCGCGTGCTCACCGACTTCTTCCGCGGCGTGCCGAGCCTGCTGTTCATTTACTTCTTCTTTTTGGTGCTGCCTCAGTACAAGATTGCGCTGCCGTCGTTTTGGATGCTCACGCTTCCCGTCGCGCTCGCTGCAGCTGGCGTACTCGCCGAGATCTTCCGCGCCGGCGTCAACGCCGTGCCGCGCGGCCAGGTTGAGGCCGCCCAGGCACTCGGTCTCTCCAAAGCTAAAATCACCTTTAAAATCGTGTTGCCGCAGGCCATTCGGTTTATCATTCCGTCGTTGATTTCGCAGCTTGTGGTCGTAGTCAAAGACACCACCGTCGCCTACGTTGTGAGCTATCCCGACCTCATGCAAAACGCCCGCGTGCTCATTACCAACTACGACGCTCTCGTGTCGGTCTACCTGGTAATCGCGGTTATCTACATCCTCATCAACGTCGCGATTAACAAGGCCGCTGTCTACGTTTCGCACAAGACCGGCGCGACCATCATCCGCTAACGCTTTACCATTTCGAGTCATAAGGAGCCGAGCACCATGGCACAGAGCACCTCTTCCACCGGCAATCAGCCGCTGATCGAGCTCAGGCACGTCGATAAGCACTATGGCGACCTGCACGTCCTCAACGACATCAATCTCTCGGTCGACCGCGGCGAAGTCGTCGTTGTGATCGGCCCCTCGGGCTCGGGCAAGTCGACCATGTGCCGCACCATCAACCGCCTGGAAACCATCGACTCGGGCGAGATCCTCATCGAGGGCGAGCCCCTGCCGCAGGAAGGCAAGGACCTTGCCCGCATGCGTGCCGAGCTGGGCATGGTGTTCCAACAGTTCAACCTGTTTGCACATATGACGGTGCTGCAGAACGTCATGCTGGGACCGGTCGACGTGCTGGGCGTCTCCAAGGACGAGGCCCGTGAGCGCGCCATGGACCTGCTGAGCCGCGTGGGCGTGGCCGAGCAGGCCGACAAGGTGCCCGTGCAGCTTTCGGGCGGCCAGCAGCAGCGCGTGGCCATCGCTCGTTCACTCGCCATGCAGCCCAAGGCTATGCTCTTTGACGAGCCCACAAGCGCCCTCGATCCCGAAATGATCAACGAGGTGCTCGAGGTCATGGTCCGTCTGGCCCAGCAGGGCATGACGATGATCGTCATTACGCACGAGATGAACTTTGCCCGCCGCGTGGCCGATCGCGTCGTCTTTATGGCCGACGGCCAGATCGTAGAAACCGGCACGCCCGACGAGTTCTTCGACCACCCCCAGACCAAGCGCGCCCAGGACTTCCTCAACTCCATCAAGGGCCACTAACCCAATTGCCGCGCGGGACAAATTCATCACCAGCGTTTGCCCCGCGCACCCCTGTGCCATGTCCACCCGGATTCGAAAGCAACACCAATGATCGGAACACGTACTTCCTCGTCCTATACCCCGCATGTCGACGTCGCCCCCGCCGACCGTCCGCTCATCCTCGTCGCGCCGCGCTGGGAAGAGGCAGAGCCGTTTTTAACCGAGATGCTCTCCCCCAACGAGGAAATCGCAAGTGTCTTTGTCGATGCCATCCTTGCCGCTGGCGGCCTGCCGCTGCAGATGTCCATCACCGAGGACATTGAGGTCATCCGTCATTACGTCGATATCGCCGACGGCATCGCCATTCCCGGCGGCCCCGATGTCAATCCCAAACGTTGGGGCGATGATCGACCCTACGACCCCACCCTCTGCTGCGAGATTCGCGACCGTTTTGAGTTTAAGCTGGTTAACGAGGTGCTTCGCGCCAAGAAGCCGCTCTTTACCACCTGCCGAGGCACTCAGCTGCTCAATGTCGCCACCGGTGGCACCCTGTGCATGGACGTGCCGAGCCTGGGTGCTCGCGAGGGCCGCACGCAGTGGCGCCACACCCACGTGCTCAACGATCCCGCGCATCCCGTCGAGGTCGTGCCGGGCTCGCTGCTGGAGCGCGCGGTTGGCGGGCACAGGCTGATCCAGACCAACTCCGCACATCACTGCTGCGTCGATCGTCTGGGTAAAAGCACGCGCTTGGTCGCCAAGGCAACCGATGGCGTTCCCGAGTGCATCGAAGTCGAAGGCCAGCCGTTCTGCCTGGGCGTGCAATGGCATCCCGAGTACACCTGGCAGACGCTCGAGACCGACTTTAACCTGTGGAAGTCGTTTGTCGAGGCAGCGGCAAAGGTAAAGAAGGCCCGTTAGCTCGCGAATCACTCAGGTTAAAGCCTCCTAAGCCAGAGGGGGCGGACACCAGCCACGGTGCCCGCCCCCCTATATTTGGTATGCTCGGTATGATCATCCCTCACAAACAATCAAAGAAATCTCGACCGCAATCGGTCTACAGTAAAGCAAATGGCAAAAACGCTTGCTACGTTTATTAGGCAGTCAATTAGAATCGAAATGCATTGACTATTCCCCAACGGGGTCACGCCACAAATCCACATGAGCATCGAGGCTGGAAGCGGAAGCATGGGAATGGCCCCGAGCTGTATGTAGACCGCTACGACGTTGACAAGCAGCAGCATGCCAATAGGACCGAAGCCGGACCCAAAATAGGAAACAGCGATCACGCAAGAGACCACGTATGCAAGGCAGACGACACTCGCCAGAAGAAGTCGATAGCAAAATATATTCAGGTTGAAATACTGCTGAGCATCCAAAACGATTACGCAGTTAAGACAGTACAAAACGACACTCGACAAGATAAACGCGCCCAAAAGGGCAAAAGAAGACAGCGCCACTCGCGCAACGATAGCGCACACACGCTTCCCTCCCCGAGCTTCCGACAATCCCCAGGGTTCCTCAATAAAGCCCGAACTGACAAAGCGAGGCACAATGCAAGCCGCGATGAACGGAAAGAACAATGCATGAGCCAACGGGGCTACGTTGAACAGCAGACCGCGAAAAACCTCTGCATTACCAAATAGAAGGACATCCTCTGCCGATAGCCGAAGCGTCGGGTCTGGGAAAAAGCCCAAGAAACTGTTCTCACGGAGGCTACAGAACCACATCGGGAAAGAATTAAGCTGCAATACCACCATGCACGCATAAATTACCAGGATTAAGGCGTACGTCCATTTGCTCACATGCTTCAATTCTGAATGAAGGAATCTTCTAGTCTGACGAGCCATTGAGCACACCCCCAGCACGAAAGCTCACGAGAGCGTAAATCAATACCGATAGACAGCTGGCTGCCACGCCATATCCCAGAAGTGTCAGCTGACCCATATCGCTATACCCAAAGGCACATCCGACTCCAAGGTACGGCCCCGGAAGAAAGAAGATCCATCGCAAGGACGGTATGGGCATCTGAAGGTAAGTTCCGTAGAGCGTCAAGCTCATGACAAATCCGATTATTACCACAGCCCCGCTAAATACGGCGCTGCCTGTAATCCGATAGATGGTCGTCGTCTCCAACGCAACCGATATCACCAATACGGCGTTGACTATCATTGCAGGCAAAAATACAGTTAGCATGTCGTGCGAGTAGTTATGCCCTCCACGTATTATGGCTATTGCAAAAAGAAGAATCAGAACCACCCTTAAAAAGGGTGGTTTGCTCTTAGGGTATAACCCACGGGCCCCGGGCTCGCGTCTAAAGGCGCGGGCCCGGACTTCGTCCAGGCCTAGTGCATCTTGACCCGTGGCGCGCCGGTCGAACCGGCGGGATCACCCCCTCTTGAAGGGGTCCTCGTACTCCTTCACGCTCAGCTTGTCCAGCGCGATGTCGTGGGACTCCTGCTCCCTGATGTACTTGGCGATCGTCGCCTCGTTCAGGCCGACGGTGGACACGTAGTAGCCCTCCGCCCAGAACTTCCTGTTGCCGAACTTGTACTTGAGGTCGGCGTGCCTGTCGAATATCATCAGCGAGCTCTTCCCCTTCAGGTAGCCCATGACGCTCGCGACGCTGTACTTCGGCGGGATCGCCAGCAGCACGTGCACGTGGTCGGGCATCAGGTGCCCCTCGATTATCTCGATCCCCTTGTACTCGCACAGCTTCCTGAGGATCTCCCCTATGTCGCTCCTGATTTGGTTGTAGATCACTTTGCGCCTATACTTCGGCGTGAACACGATGTGGTACTTGCACATCCACTTCGTGTGGGAAAGGCTGTAGGCCTTCTGGGCCATGGCGACCACCCCTTCGACTCGAATTCTTGACGGCCTGAACAATCGTCAATATCGGTCGGAGGGGTGGCTTTGTAAAGCCGTTTGTCTCCACCCGCGTAGCGGGTGGTTTAAAGCTGGCCGCTGCGCGGCCAGCAGACTAAAGTCTTGAA
>CABURR010000014.1 GCA_902493985.1 uncultured Collinsella sp.
AAAGGCGGGGTGCTACAGGTGGCATCCTTCCTTTGCTCTAAACACAACATATTGTGTTTTCGAACATATGCTCGGGGGTGTTTTGCAACATATAGGGGGTGGAGTGGTGGGGTGGGGTGGGGGAAGGGGTGGGGAAAGGTGTTGAAAAATGGGGTGGTTCCCCATATTATTAATGACGTCGACAGGCGGGGTGGTTCCCCGCGTACGTGCCATCTGAGTAACCGAGGGGAGGGCGCACATGGGAATGACGGGTGCATACGAGCGCAATCTCGATGCAAAAGGTCGTCTGTCCCTGCCTGCACCCCTTCGCGAGGAGCTTGGAGAGCACGTTCGCGTGTTCAAAGCCCTGGATGTCGATGCTCTGTACGTGTTCTCTGCCGAGGCCTTCGATAAGTGGGTCGAAGGACTCTTCGCGGGTCGTGAGGGCCACGAGGGTTTTAACCCGCGTGACATTAATGACCAGAAGCTCATGAGGGCGATCAACAAGCGCACCACGTCGATGGACGTGGACAGCGCCGGTCGTATCGGTCTTTCCGAGTCTCTCCGCAAGCAGGCGAACCTCGACCGCGAGGTCACGGTTGTGGGCAACTACGACCACCTTGAGGTTTGGGATCGCGCCGCGGCCGATGAGGACGATGACGATGAGGCCCTGCTGGACCTCTTCTTCTCGTAAGGGCAAGGCACGGGTAACGGATGGAGCGTGGGATCTTGACACAAGAATATCGGCATGAACCTGTCATGCTCGGCGAAGTGCTTGAGTCGCTGCGGCTAAAGAGCGGCTCCGTTGTCTGCGATTGCACCCTTGGCGGTGCCGGCCATTCGGTAAAGATGGCCGCGCAGGTGGGGGAGACGGGCCTTTTGCTCGGCGTCGATCAGGACGACATGGCCCTCGAGGCCGCTGGCGCCCGTCTGGACCGCGAGGTTCCCGGCGTTCCGCACCAGCTCCTGAAGGGCAACTTCGGCGACTTGGACGAGCTGCTTTGCTCGGCCGAGGTGCCCGGGGTCGATGGCTTCCTGTTCGATTTGGGCGTTTCGTCGCCGCAACTCGATATCCCTGGCAGGGGCTTTTCGTATAACGAGGACGCCCCATTGGACATGCGGATGGATCCGGGTAATAACACCTTAAACGCAGCTGAGGTCATCAACACCTATAACGAACACGACCTCGCCCGGATTCTACGCGTCTACGGCGAAGAGAAGTTCGCCTCGCAGATCGCGCGCGAGATCGTGCGCCGCCGCGAGCAAGAACCGATCGAAACCACCGGCCAATTTGTCGAGATCATCAAGGCGGGTATCCCGGCTGCCGCTCGTCGGCATGGCGGACACCCGGCCAAGAAAAGTTTCCAGGCCATTCGCATCGAGGTCAATCACGAGCTCGATGTGCTCGAACGAGGGCTTGATGCCGCCACCAGGTGGCTCAACCCGGGCGGACGTATCTGCGTCATCTCGTATCACTCGCTCGAGGACCGTATCGTAAAGAACCACTTTAAGGAGATGAGCCAGGGGTGCACGTGTCCGCCGGAGATTCCGGTGTGCGTGTGCGGCAACGTGCCGATACTCAAGGTCATCACCCGCAAACCCTTGGTTGCCCAGCCTGATGAGGTTGCGCGCAACCCTCGGGCGAGATCAGCCAAAATCCGCGTGGCGCAGCGTCTGTAGGCGCGACCGCGCGATATTGGACCTCCCGCTCGCACCATAAACGAAGCTTAAACACACTACCAACGTACTCGGGATGGGAGGCGGCATATCATGGGCTACAACACTTCAAGCGCAGCACTCGCCTATGATATGAACGCCATGCCCGCCTATCGTGAGGCGCCGCAGGCCCCCGTTGCTCCCCGTGAGCAGCGCGCGCCGCGCTTTGATGTCTACACGGGCGCGGGCCGTCAGGCAAACCAGGCGGTAAGCCCGGTTTTCATGAGCGTTCTTAAAACGTTTTGCATCATTGCGGCTATCTTCATGACGATCGGCGTCGCCCGCGTGGCGCTCGCCGGCGTTACGGCCCAGGTGCTCAACAGCAACGCCGAGCTTACCAGCACGCTTGAAAAGGCGACCGATGAGAGCTCCGACCTGGAGGTCATGCATTCGGTCTATGGCGCCGACACGCGCATTCGCGACCTTGCGGGCGCTTATGGCATGGTGGAGCCCAGCGAGAGCGTTACACTTGACTTTTCGCAGGATGCAGCCGCGGGCGCCAACGCGACCGCGACCGCTCAGTAGCAAGACGGTAGCTGAGTATGACAAATGACTATCGCCGCGGTTCCGATGGGGGCCGCGGTTCTGGACGTCCCTCGTCGCGGGGACGTTCTGGTTATCAAGGAACGGGTCGGCAATCTTACAACGTCGGGCAGTCCCGTGGCAACGACCCGGCGTCGCGACTTCGCGGCTCGGGCGGCCCTCAAGTGCATAACACCAGGTCGCGCAAGAGTTCGTCGACCGAATGGCTCACAGGCGCACCTCTGCCTCGCCGCAAAGCCGTCATGGGCTTCATCGGGCTTGGCTTGGGCTTGGGCGTCTTTCGCCTTGCCGACTATCAAATTGTCGAAGCCGATAAACTGCGCGAGCGTGCCGATGCGCGCCGCCTGCTTGCGCAGACCCTCTATGCCAAACGCGGCACCATCTACGACCGCAACGGCAACGTGTTGGCGTCGTCGGTCGAATGTCGCAACATCGCCGTGAACCCGCAGCTTGTCGAGGATGTTGACAAGACGGTGTCGGCGCTGGTCAAGGCAACTGGAATCAATAAAAAGACCTGCCGCAAGCTCGTTGAGTCCGATGGAACCTGGGTGTATATCAAGCGCCAGGTGGACGAAGACGATGTTGCGGCGCTGGAGAAGAAGAACCTGCCCGGCGTGCTTTTTGAGCAGGCCATGAAGCGCGTATATCCATACGGCAATCTGGCATCGCAGGTGCTGGGTGTAGTGAATGTGGACAACGATGGCTTGACGGGTCTCGAAAAGCAATACAACAAGCTTCTGACCGGCACGAACGGTTCTCTCGTACGCGAGCGCGCGAGGGACGGCAGCTATATCGCGGGCGGTGCCTATAAAAAGGTGGCTGCGGTCGACGGCGTTGATATCGTGACGACGCTCGACGTCAATATCCAGCGTGCGGCCGAGGATGCCCTGGCAGAGGCAGTTGAGAAGACTAAGGCCAAGAACGGCTCGGCGCTGGTCACCGATCCTACGACAGGCGAGATTTTGGCAGCCTGCTCGTACCCGACCTACGACCAGACCGATCTGGAGAATGCCAAGACCGAGGATATGAATCTGCGCCTGGTCACCGACGCCTACGAGCCCGGCTCGGTCTTTAAGACGCTCGTGGCGGGCGCCGGCTTCGACTTGGGCGTCGTGCGATCGAGTACGTCGTTTGAGGTGCCGGCGAGCATCAAGGTGGGCGACGATACCGTCACCGATGCCGACAAGCGCGACTATGCCATGACCATGGATGTGCGCGAGATGATGCGCCGTTCGTCCAACGTGGGCTTTGTCCTGGTGGGGCGCAAGATCGGTGCCGACGACTTTGCCGCCTATGTGGACAAGTGGGGCATCGGTCACAGCTCGGGTGTCGATTTTCCGGGAGAGAGCCTGGGCATCGTCAAGGAGCGTGACCAGTATGACGGCGCCACGCTGGGCTCGATGAGCTTTGGACAGGCACTGTCCGTCTCGCCGATTGAGATCGCACGTGCCGTGGGCGGCATCGCCAACGGCGGCGTGATGATGACCCCGCACTTCTATAAGTCCAGCAAGGGCGACGAGAAGGACTGGGGCGAAGGCGAGCGCGCGATTTCTGAGGATGCCGCATCCCAGGTGACATCGTGCATGCAGACGGTCGTGTCCGAGGGAACGGGCGTTGGCGGCGCGGTTGACGGCTATGACGTGGCGGGTAAGACCGGTACGGCCGAACGTGCCGACGAGAACGGCGGCTACCTCAAGGAGAACTACATGTCGTCCTTTATGGGCTTTGCACCGGCACAATCGCCCAAGGTGCTGTGCTATATCACGCTCGACGGAACGCCGAGCGGCTCAGATGCCGCTGCGGTGCCGTTCCAGTCCATTATGGCCAACGCGCTCGACGTGCTGGGTATCCCGCACACGAAGTAGGGGGTTACAATCTTTGGGGCGTGGTTTGTTGTCCCATATGAGGGTGTTCACATGCCCTGCACCACGCATGTGCGGCGCTGGGATACAATACGCCGATAGCATTATTAGGTTTACAGGGGAGCTGCAATGATAGAGATCGCCGTCAACAACCTCGCGGCCGCAACAGGGGCCCGAACCGTGACGGGAGAAGCCGATCGGGTATGCCGCGGGTGCGTTATCGACTCGCGCCAGGTCGAGGAAGGGACGATTTTCGTCGCCTTTCCCGGTGAAAACGTCGATGGCAATGATTTTGCTTCCCGTGCCGTCCAGTCGGGTGCCGGCGCCGTCGTGATGACGCGTGAGCCCGAGGCCGAGCTGGTCTCGCTGGCGCAGGACAAGGGCTGTGCCATCTTGCTGACCGATGATCCCGAGGAGTTTCTGCTGCGTTTGGCGCACGCGTATCGCCTGGAGCTTGGCTGCCTGGTCGTTGGCATTACCGGTTCCATCGGCAAGACGACGACCAAGGACGTGCTCGCCGCTGTTCTCGCCAAGCGCTATCGTGTCTGGGCCACCAAGGGCAATTTTAATAACCTGATCGGCATGCCGCTCACGGTGCTTTCCGCCCCGGCCGATACCGAGGTCCTGGTGCTCGAGATGGGCATGAACCATTTCCATGAGATCGAGCGCCTTTCCCAATCCGCCAATCCCAACTTTGCCATCGTGAGCAAGATCGGCACCTCTCACATCGGCATTTTGGGCAGCTGCGAGAACATCGCCCGCGCTAAGGCCGAGATTGTCCAGGGTATGTGCGCCGCCGGCGACTTCTTGCCGCTGCTGGTCTTGGGTGGCGAGGACGACTTTACGCCGTTCATTCGCGATACGTTCGCCCAGCCTGCTGGTATCGACGTGATGTTGGCCGGTGTCTCGGACGATGATGAGGTCCGCGCCCGCGACATTCGTGTTGATGACGAAGGCCGTCCGGTCTTTACGCTCGATTTTGGCCAGGGTGAGACGATCGATACCATGCTTGCCATCCCCGGCGTGCAGTCCGTCCCAAATGCCGTTAAGGCCGCCGCGGTTGCCTATCGCCTGGGCGTGACGCCCGAGCAGATCGATGCTGCCTTTAGAGGCCTCACGATCACTGGTCACCGCCAGGAGATCAAGCGCGCCAAGAGCGGTGCCCGCGTCATCGACGATTCCTATAACGCCAGCGCCGAATCCATGGCTGCTGGTCTCGATCTACTGTGTTCGCTTTCGTGCACGGGGTCTCGCATGGCGATCCTGGGCGAGATGGGCGAGATGGGCGATGAGGCTCCTCGCATGCATGAGCTCGTGGGCGCCTATGCCGCCGCCAAGAAGCTCGACATGCTGGTGTGCGTGGGTGGTGAGCTGGCCCAGCTTATGGCCGATGCCGCGCGCATGATGGGTATGGACGAGGACCGCATCCAGGTGTTCTCCGATTATCAGCAGGTGCTCGACCGCATGGGCGGCGCGCTTGAAAAACATGATGTTGTACTGGTCAAGGGTTCCCGCTTTGTTGAGCTCGACCGCTTTGTGGAAGGTGTGTGCTAGCCCATGTTCGGCAATCCCTCGTATCCAACGTATCAGGCTTTTTTGGGGCTTGGCATCGCCGCCGCCATTGCGCTGCTGCTCATGCCGTGGTGGATCAAGCTGCTTAAGGTCGAGGGTATCGGCCAGCAGGTTCGTGCCGACGGCCCCAAGCGTCATCTGGTTAAGCAGGGAACGCCCACCATGGGCGGTGTTGTCATCCTCGTCGCGATCTCGCTGACCTGCCTGCTGATGGGCAAGCTCACCACCGAGCTCGTGCTCGTGCTGCTCGCCACGCTGGCGACCGGCGTGCTGGGCCTGATCGACGACCTGACCTCCGTTACGCATGGGCGCTCGCTCGGTCTGACGCCTCATGCCAAGATGATCGGCCTAACCATTATCTGTGTCACCTTTACGGTACTTGCCGTCAACTGGTGCGGCGTCGCCCCCGAGATTCGTTTTCCCGGCGGCCTGACGATTGACCTCGGTGTTCTTTCGACCACCATCTGCGGCCTTTCGTTCCCGTGGCTCTACATTGTCTTTTGCTGGCTGATGATCGCCGGTCTTTCTAATGCCGTGAACCTGACCGATGGCCTTGATGGTCTTGCTGGCGGCACCTCTATGATTGCCATGCTCGCCATGGCTGCCATGGCGTTTTTGCACGGAGACGTGAACCTGTCCATCTTCTGCACCGCGTGTGCCGGTGCCTGCTTGGGCTTTCTGTGGTTCAACTGCTATCCGGCGAGCATCTTTATGGGCGATACCGGCTCGCTTGCCCTGGGCGCCGCGTTTGCCTGCACGTCCATCATGACCAACACCGAGGTCGTCTCCCTCATCATCGGCGGCCTGTTTATCGTTGAGACCCTGTCGGTCATGATTCAGGTTGTCTACTTCCACTTTACGCACAAGCGCGTCTTCCTTATGGCGCCCATCCATCATCATTTCGAAAAGAAGGGCTGGGCCGAGACCAAGGTCGTCATCCGTTTTTGGATTATCGCTGCGGCCTTTGGTGCCGTTGGCCTTGCTTTGTTCTTCCAGTTGGGATAGTGGTCTTTCATGCCTCTTGCTGATGTCTTTAGCCTGCTCGTTTTGGGTCAGGGCAAATCCGGTCTCGATGTCGCCCGCTGGGCGCTGGCACATCCCGAGCGCGTAAGCGCCGTTACCGTGTATGGCGGCGGCACCTCTGAGCCCAATGACGCCACGCGTGCGCTCGAGGCTGCTGGTGCGTCGTTTGTCTATGGGACCGAACAGGTCGAGGGCGTCTATGACGTATGCGTGACGTGCCCGGGCATCTCGGAGTTCTCGGGCTTCTTTAAGGCCGGGCGCGAGCATGCCGCCCAGATTATGGGTGAGCCCGAGTTTGCCTATCGCCTGTCGCCCGATAACTGGATTGCCATCACGGGCACCAACGGCAAGACGACCACCACGTCGCTGACTGATTATCTGCTCAAGGCTGGCGGCGAGGCCAGCGTGGCTGTCGGCAACATCGGCGAGCCGCCGGTCAACGAGATTGACGGCCGAGCCCATAATGAGTGGTTTGTGGCCGAGCTCTCGAGCTACCAGATTGCTACGACCGCCGAGCTTCATCCTCGCGTGGCGGTGCTGCTCAACATCACGCCCGACCACCTGGGCTGGCATAAGAGCCATAAGAACTACGCGCTTGCCAAGATCAAACTGTTTGACAATATGGTCGATGACGATCTGGCGGTTGTCGACGTCGAAGACGCCGGCATTCACGAGTTCGATGAGTACATCTACACGCCGGGTCGTCGCATCTGCAAGGTTGCCTTTGACGAGCCTGAGGGCGAGGATGCCGCCTTTGTGCGCGACGGCAAGATGGTCGTGCGCCTGAAGGGCGTCGAGACCCCGCTCATCGCTACATCCGAGCTCAAGATCTCGGGCCATCACAATGTTATCAATGCCCTGTGCGCTGCCACGGCTGCCTTGGCGGTCGGTGCCGATGTCGATGGTGTCTGCCGCGGTCTGGCCTCGTTCCAGCCGCTCGAGCACCGCGTGGAGCCGTGTGGCGAGATTGACGGCGTGCGCTACGTCAACGATTCCAAGGCGACCAACACCGATGCGGTCGAGAAGGCGCTGACGGCATTTCCCGATGACGACGTGATCTTGCTGCTCGGCGGCCACGATAAGGGCACGCCGCTCACGGACTTCGCGCGCGTCGTTATGGACAACGTGCGCTCGGTCGTCTGCTTTGGCGATGCGCGCGAGCGCTTCACCGCCGCTATGGACGAGGCCGATGTCGATGGCGATGTGGATATCGCCCAGGCGGATGACCTACGCGACGCCGTGGACGTTGCCCGTTCGTTGTCGAGCCGTGGTGACGTGATCTTACTTTCTCCTGCCTGCTCTTCGTTCGATGAGTTCTCGGGCTATGAGGAGCGCGGCCGCGTGTTTAAGGACTACGTGGTTCAGCTTGCCGCTACGGCGAAATCACAAATGGAATAGGGGTTGCGGTGAGAGAGGAGAGCCCCCGACAAGGTATGAGGAGGCCCGACTCGGACCGTGCTTCCTCACGTCGCATCACACCGCGTTCCAGCCGCGGTGGGCAGTCGTTTAGCGAACGCTATATTGCCGGCGTTCCCGCCCGTATCATGCGCCCCCGTTTGATATTCATGGCCTGCTTGTTTACCTTGGTATGCTTTGGCCTGCTGATGGTGTACTCGGCGTCTTCGGTCGAGGCGCTGCACGAGAATGGCTCGGCGACGTTTTTTCTGGGTCGACAGGCCGCGTTTGCCGTGGTCGGTGTTCTGGCGCTGATTGCCATCGTGCGCGTTTTGCCGGACAGCTGGTTTGGGGAGGATGTGCTCAGGATCTTCCTCATAGGCATGATAGGGCTACTGTTTCTGGTGTTCTTGGTGGGTAGCGGCAGCCGTGGCGCCACGCGCTGGCTTAACATTGCCGGTATTCAGTTCCAGCCTTCCGAGTTTTTAAAGCCATTTGCCATTGCGTATTCGGCCATCATGCTTGATCGCTTCTTTTCGCCCGGTGGCAACATCAACGAATTCCTTCGCAAGATGGGCATCTACCTGGGCATTTCGCTCTTTCTGATCTTTATCCAGCCCGATTTCGGTACTGTCCTGATCATCCTGTTGACCCTCATGTGCATGGCGTTGTTTGCGGGTCTCGACCCCAGATTTATCATCGGCGTGCTAATCTTCGGCATTCTCGTGATCGTGATTGCGCTTGTCGCAGAGCCGTACCGTATGGTGCGTATTCAGGTTGCCTTGAACCCTTGGGCCGACGAGTATGGTGACGGCTATCAGGCCACGCTTGCCATCATGGCCTTTGCCTCGGGCGGTCTGTTCGGCCGTGGCATCGGCAACTCAACCATGAAGTACTCGTATCTGCCCGAGGCGCACAATGACTACATCCTGGCCATCATTGGCGAGGAAGTCGGTTTTGTCGGAACCGTGCTGTTCTTCTTGGTGTTTGCGATGCTGATCTACTCGGCGTTTCGCATTGCCGAGCAGGCGACCGATCGTCGGGGCGCGCTCATGGCGTCTGGCTCCGCGGTCATTCTCGCAGTGCAGTTTTTGATTAACGCGCTGGGCATCCTCAACGTTTTTCCCATGACGGGCAAACCGTTGCCGTTTATTAGCTACGGCGGTTCGTCGATTATTGTGTCGCTCATGCTTGCCGGGTTGATCCTGCGCGTTTCGTACGAGAGCGCCCGCCGCGATGAGTATGACCGCCGCCGTGAGAGCTTTGCCGTTATGGATGAGAGTACCGCCGGCGTGCCCCACGTGCGCGGCGAGCGATCTTCGCGTAACGGTTTTACCGTCCTGGATGGCTCTGCGACCGACCCCGCAGCCCGCCCGCGTCAGCGAACGGCGCCGCAAGGTCGTCCTCAGCGCCCCACTCCTCGCAATGCGGGCGGCGGATATAATCGAATCGATTTGAACTCGGACCCGTCGGCGCGTCTGCGCACCGACGACCAGGGACCGCGTGTACGAAGGGACTACCATGACCGATAAAATGACCGTTGCTATTGCAGCCGGCGGCACGGCAGGACACATCAACCCCGCGCTCGCCTTGGCCGAAGAGCTGCGTGACCGTGGTCACCACGTTGTGTTCGTGGGCCAGTCGCGCAAGCTCGAGGGTCGTCTGGTCCCCGAGGCTGGGTTTGATTTTGTGCCCATTACGGTCACGGGCTTCGACCGCTCCCGTCCTTGGACGGCGCTGACCTCGCTGTGGCGTGTCAACAAGGCCAAACGTGCGCTCGCCAGTCATTTCTCAAAGGTCGGCAAGCCCGATGCCGCCATTGGTTTTGGTGCCTATGTCGAGGTTCCGCTGCTGGGGTGGTGCAAGGGCGCGGGCGTTCCGTATCTGCTGCATGAGCAGAACTCTGTTCCGGGCCTGGCCAACAAGATGATGAACTCCCACGCCGCCCGCGTGTGCATCTCGGTGCCGGCAGCGCGTTCGGTCTTTGAGCGCGAAGGTGACCCTGGCCACGTGCTCATGACCGGCAACCCCGTACGTCGCTCGGTAATCGAGGGCGATCGCGCTCGCGGCCGCAAGGCACTTGGCGTTCCCGAGGACGCTACGCTGCTGCTCGTCTTTGGCGGTTCACTTGGCGCCCAGCACCTCAACGAGCGCGTGGCTTCGCTCAAAAACGAGCTGCTTTCGCGCAAGAACCTCTATGTGTTGCATTCGACGGGTGCCGACGGCTTTGAGGAGACCGAGCGCGCTTTGGCGCTGACGCCCGAGGAGGCGAAGCGTTACCGCGTCCAGCCTTACATCGACAACATGGGCGATATGCTGGCTGCTGCCGATTTGGTGCTCTCGCGTTCGGGCGCATCGAGCGTGGCCGAGATCGCTGCACTCGCCGTGCCTTCGGTGCTCGTGCCGTACCCGCATGCGACGGCCGACCACCAAACCACCAATGCCCGTTATCTGGTCGACGCCGGGGCCGGCGTGCTCTGCGCCGATGCCGATATCGACGGTTCTGCCTTTGCCGATGAGCTGCTGCACCTGGTCGATGACGCGGCGGCACGCGACGCCATGCGTCAGGCGGCGCGTGGTCTGGCTCAGGATAGGGCCGCCGCTCTTCTGGCGGATGCGGTAGAGGGTTTGCGTTAGTTAGACGGGATATCGTCGGTCGCCCTCGCGCTGATGCGGTAGGTGCGGTACAGTTAACGGGTTACAGGCAGTGTTTACGCAAGGAGTACACGAGCACATGGCTGATTCCCAGACTGCAACCTCCGCGCCCGAGTTTAAGAGCGCCCACTTTATCGGTATCGGCGGCGCCGGCATGAGCGGCATCGCCCTCGTTCTTCACGAGCGCGGTTATGCCGTTACCGGCTCCGACCTTAAGACGTCACGTTATATCCGCCAGCTTACCCGCGCTGGTGTGAAGGTGCATGTGGGCCATGAGGCCGCCACGATCGACGAGGTCAAGCCCGACGTGGTTGTTGTCTCCACCGCTATTCCGGAGTCCAACCCCGAACTCGTGCGCGCTCGCGAGCTTGGTATTCCCGTGTGGCCCCGTGCCAAGATGCTCTCTGCTTTGGGCCACGGCTACACCACCGTCGCTGTTGCCGGCACGCATGGCAAGACCACCACGTCTTCGATGTGCGCCACCATGCTCGACCGCATGGGTCTGGATCCGAGCTTCTTGATCGGTGGCATCGTCGAGGGCTATGACACGAACGGCAAGAACGGCTCGGGCGACTACTTTGTCGCCGAGGCCGACGAGTCCGACAGCTCCTTCCTGTTCCTGAACCCCAACGTGGTCATCGTGACCAACGTCGAGGCCGACCACCTCGATCACTACTCGGGTATCGAGGAGATCGAGGCGACTTTCGCCAAATTCATGAGCCTGGTGGGCGAGGACGGCACCGTCATCGTCTGCGGTGAGGACCCGCATCTGGTCGAGCTCGCCAAGTCGACGGGTCGTCACGTGCTTTCCTACGGCTTTGCCGAGAGCAACGACATCGTCTGCATGCACCCGGATGTCAAGGGCATCCAGAGCGACTTTATCGTTCGCTTTGAGGACGGCACTGAGCACGCTGTGGAGATCAAGAGCAATCCCGGTCGCCACAACATGCTCAATGCCACGGCGGTGCTCACCGTCGCCCATGTCCTGGGCCTTGACATCGACGCCGCCGCCAAGGCGCTCTCGAGCTTTGAGGGCGTCCGCCGTCGCTTTACCCACGTGGGCGATATCGATGGCATCACCGTGGTCGATGATTACGGCCATCACCCCACCGAGATCAAGGCGACGCTTGCTGCTGCTTCGTCGCTGGGCTACAAGCACGTCGACGTCGTGTTCCAGCCGCACCGCTATTCGCGCCTGCAGGCCCTGTGCGACGACTTTGCCGATGCATTTGCCAATGCCGATAAACTGCTGCTGATTGATGTGTTCTCGGCTGGCGAGATGCCCATTCCGGGCGTCACCTCTAAGATGCTCGCCGATACCGTGCGCGCCAAGCATCCTGGCAAGGAGGTCGTGTACTGCTCCAGCCGTCTTGAGCTCAATCAGGAGCTCGAGCAGATGGTGGGCGCGGGCGACCTGCTGCTCACTATGGGTGCTGGTGACGTTACGACCGTCGGTCCCGAGTTTATCGAGTATCTGACTGCCAAGAAAGACGCTTAAGTCTAATGGGTCTGTTTAACGCCGTCATGGCGCTCTCGGGTATGATCGACACGGATATGATCGAGGACGAGCGCCTTGCGCGTCATACGAGCTATCGTATCGGCGGCAAGGCCGACCTCTTTGTGACGTGCCATAGCTATCATGCCCTCCGCCGCGCCGTGGCGGTGCTCGATCGCGAGCAGGTGCCGTGGGTCATCATCGGCAAGGGCTCCAATCTGCTGGTTGCCGATGGCGGTTATCGCGGTGCCGTCATTTCGCTCGGACGTGAGTTTCAGCGCACGGTTGTTGCCGATGACGGTTGTACGCTGACGGTCGGTGCGGGCGTGATGTTTGCGCGCCTGGTCAACGATGCCCTGTCGCGTAGCCTCTCGGGCCTTGAGTTTGCCGTTGGCATCCCTGGCTCGGTTGGCGGTGCGATATCTATGAATGCCGGCACACGGACCGAGTGGATTGGCTCGCTGGTTGAGGATGTCGTAACGTTTGACCCGGCATCTGGTATCAAGCATTATGCGGGGTCCGAGATCACTTGGGGCTACCGCGAATGTAGCCTTCCCCGCAATGAGATCATCCTCGAGTGCGTGCTCAAGCTTAAACCGGCGCCCAAGGCCGACATTCGCGAGCGCATGGAACGGTACCTGACGAGGCGCAAGCGTACGCAGCCCATGGGTCGCGCATCCTGCGGGTCAGTCTTTCGCAACCCGCCCGATGCGAGTGTGGGCAAGCTTATCGAGGATTGTGGATTAAAGGGTTTTTCGATTGGCGGCGCGGAAGTTTCGCCCGTTCACGCTAATTTTATCGTTAATAACGGAACTGCCTCGGCCGATGACGTTGCCGCGGTTATCAGACATGTGCACGGAAAGGTGAGGGAGGCGTATGGCATCGAGCTCAGACCGGAAGTTAAATTCCTCGGCTTCTAGAGCATCGAAACCTACCTTCCGCCGCGCCGGAGGGCGTTCCGGCGCGCCTGCCAAACCTCAACGCAATACCGTCGCGCACTCTAAGTCTGTCGGGCATGCTCGACAGGCCGGGCGTCCGGTCGTCGGCTCTCAGCTCGGTAATCGTCCGGCCGCAAAAAAGTCCTCGCGTTCCTCGGTGACGCCTAAGCCTGTTATGGGCGCCAAGCCTGCCCGTCCCATGGCAACTCCTAAGCCCTCGACGGGAACTAAGGCGGCGCGTCCGGGTCGCACGCTGGGCGCATCGAAACCGCGCTCGCTGACATCGGTGCCGGCTACCGCCAAGAAGCCTTCGGGTAAAAAAGGCGTCAACCCGTTGTCTTCACTTGGGGCGATGGCAAATAAAACGTCAGACGCCGCTTCTCTCGTTACAGGCAAAGGCAAAATCGTGGGCGGCGTTCTGGCCGTCTTGGCCGTGTTCGTCGTCGTTGCCATCGTGGTGATCAACTCTGGATTGTTTACCGCCACTGATATTCAGATTCAAGGCAGCGAGCATGTGACGAAGCACGATGCTATCCAGCTGATCGATTTGCCCGAGGGAACATCGCTTTTTAACGTCGATCCCGACCAGATTACCGAGGACCTCAAGCAGAACCCGTGGGTCTCGGGCGTGGATGTCCAGCGTCAGTTCCCGCATACGCTCATCATTACGCCTATGGAGCGCAAGGTCATCGCAATTGCCTATATCAGCTCCGATGACCTTGCCTGGGCCATCGGGGATGATGACACCTGGATCGCCCCGCTGTCGACGTCGGTCGAAGTGGATGACCAGGGCAACGTCATCACGACGGGGCAGGGCTCAAATACCCTGACCGGCATTGATGCCGCGCTGGCGCTCGCTAAGCACTATGGCGCGGTGTTGTTGACTGATGTCTCGGCGGATGTCGCTCCGGTTTCCGGCCAGGCGGTGAGCTCCAAGGCCGTTAAGGCTGGCTTGGATTATGTGCGTGGTTTTTCGAGCGAGTTCTTGGGACAAGTCAAGGATATTTCCACGCCTTCGGTCGAAGCCATCTCGGCAAACCTCAATAACGGCATTGAGGTGTCGCTGGGCGATTCGAACGATATCGTCAAGAAGGAGCGCGTAGTCACCAAGCTGCTTTCGCAGGTAGAGGGCGTAACGTATATCAATGTGCGTTCTCCGGGTAACTATACATTTAGGAACGCTCCGACCTCGTAGCGCTGGTTGATGCTTTGTTGAGGGGCCATACCACGCCGTTTATCTGGTTTGTTTGGTTTTCACGGTCAATTATTTGACTGATACGTTCATAATGTGCAAACATAATACAGTTTACCTTTGCATTTACTTTCAACCTGAAGGTTAATGTGCGCAGGGGTCAACCCATGCTATGGCTATAACCTTTGTTCGGAGGACCGACATGCACGAGACAGAGATCAACAACTACCTTGCCGTCATTAAGGTGGTCGGCGTCGGCGGCGGCGGTACCAACGCGGTCAATCGAATGATCGAAGAGGGCATCCGCGGCGTCGAGTTTGTTGCCATCAACACCGATGCTCAGGCACTCGCGATCTCTGATGCCGATATCAAGGTGCACATCGGCACCGACCTTACCCGCGGCCTGGGCGCCGGCGCCAACCCCGAGGTTGGCCGCAAGGCTGCCGATGAGTCCCGCGACGACATTGCTGAGGCGCTCGCTGGCGCCGACATGGTGTTCATCACCTGCGGCGAGGGCGGTGGCACCGGTACCGGCGCTGCTCCCATCGTTGCCGATATCGCGATGAACGAGGTCGGTGCGCTGACCGTCGCCGTCGTGACCAAGCCCTTCACCTTCGAGGGCCGCAAGCGCAAGAAGAGCGCCGAGGAGGGAATTAAGACCCTCTCCGATTGCGTCGACACCATGATCGTCATCCCTAACGATAAGCTGCTCGACATCGCCGAGAAGAAGACCACCATGCTCGAGGCCTTCGCGATTGCCGATGGCGTCCTTTCCCAGGGCACCCAGGGCATCACCGACCTCATCACCGTCCCCGGTATCATCAACCTGGACTTTGCCGATGTTAAGACCATCATGAAGCAGGCCGGTACCGCCATGATGGGTATCGGTACCTCTTCTGGGGATACCCGTGCCGTCGACGCTGCCCAGCAGGCCATCTCCAGCCCGCTGCTCGAGAGCTCCATCGATGGTGCCACACGCGTGCTGCTCTCCATCGCCGGTTCCAAGGACCTGGGCATCCAGGAGATCAGCGATGCCGCCGACGTTGTCGCCAACGCCGTCGACCCCGAGGCCAACATCATCTTCGGTACCGTTGTCGACGAGTCCCTGGGCGATCAGGTGCGTATCACCGTCATCGCTACGGGCTTCTCCGACTCCAACGTCAACCGTCAGGACGAGCTCTTTGCCGCTCAGCAGTCTCAGAGCAAGGCCGCTGCTTCCGCTGAGCCGCAGCGCACCGCTCCGGCTGCCAGCCCGGCTCAGGCCGCTCCGACCCGCAACGTCGGTGGCACCGAGCTTCCTAACTTCGGCAACGATCAGTTCGAGCTTCCCGACTTCCTGAAGCGCGGTAGCTTCTAAGTCGTTCTTTGCATTGTTGTGCACAGGGGCGTGTCCGTATGGACGCGCCCTTTTATTTCGACTTTGTAAACTAGAACCTCCAATCTCTTTACGTTCCCTTTACGATTGCCTCCAGCGCAGCAGGTATCCTTTTAGAGAAGTATGACAGCCGTATAAACGCGGGCTGTAGCGGCGATGCCGCGGTACTTGTGTTATTAGGAGGCTTTAGTATGGCAGCACGTGCGGACAACGTTTCGCGTGTCGACCATGATGGAGTTACGTTGGTGGAGGGCGCGACATCCGATGTTCGCTTTGCCTTCACCGAGCGCGCCGGTGGTGTTTCCGAAGATGCGTACTCCTCACTCAACTTGGGCTCGCATGTTGGCGATGACCCCTTTGCTGTTCAAGAAAATCGTCGTCGCGCGCTCGAGGCTATGGGTGCCGCCGAGTGCGAGCACAACCTGCTCGTTCCCAATCAGGTCCATGGTGACCATATCGTTGCGGTGACCTCGAACGGCGCCGATGATCTTGAGGACGTCCGCGAGCAGATTGCCGAGGGCTGCGATGCCATCGTCTGTACGGCGCATAACGTGCCCGTGCTGCTCTGCTTTGCCGACTGCGTTCCCGTGGTGCTGGTGGCCCCTGGCGGATTTGCCGTGGTACACTCCGGTTGGAAGGGTACGATTGCACGTATTTCCGCCAAGGCGTGCCAGGCGCTTTGCGATGCTGCCGGCTGCGATGCGAGCGACGTTTCCGCCTATATCGGCCCCCATATCTTGGGTGACGAATATGAGGTATCCCAGGAGCTCATGGATCGCTTTGCCGCCGAGTTCTCTTGCATCGATGCGAGTACCTCTCGCATGCTCGATCTTTCCGCTGCCATTCGCGAGGCGCTGGTAGATGTCGGTGTCGACGCGGATAATATCGTGGATACCCAGCTTTCGACTGTGCGCCAGAACGACCGCTTTTATTCCTACCGTAACGAGGGTGGCACCTGTGGGCGCCATGCTGCGATCGGCGTGATGCTATGAGAAAGATCGTATCGGTCCTGAGCGCCGCTGTGCTTACGCTTACGCTGTGCGCCTGTTCTTCGGGATCTTCTACCTCTTCCATTACCGTCGCCGGCTCCACGACCTGCCTTCCTATCGCCGAGATTGCGGCCGAGGGCTTTAAGGAGGAAACCGGCATCGACGTGCTCGTTTCCGGTTTGGGTTCTTCCGCTGGCATCGAGGCCGTCAGCGCTGGCACGGCCGATATCGCCAGTTCCTCCCGTGGACTCAATGCCGACGAACAGGATCTGGGCCTGACTCCCATCGTCATTGCCCACGACGGTATCGCGGTCATCGTGAACGACGACAACCCCGTCGATAACCTCTCGACCGAGCAGCTCCGTGATATTTATGCCGGCAAGATCACCAACTGGAAAGAAGTCGGTGGCGAGGACCTGAGGATTCAGGTCATCAACCGAGACGAGGCGTCCGGCACGCGTGAGGCCTTCCGTACCATCGTGATGGACGGCACGCCGTTCGATCGCCGCTCGGCTGTTCTTTCGGGTACGGGCCAGGTGCGCGACGTGGTATCTCGTTCGCGCGGTGCCATTGGCTACATTTCGCTGGGCTTCGTCGATAGCCTCAACGCCAAGACCTCGGTCAAGGCCGTCTCGGTCAATCATGTTGAGGCGTCCGAGAAGACGGTCGCGAGCGGCGGCTATCCCATCTCGCGCGACCTTTACTTCTTTGTTAAGGGTGCGCCTTCGCAGCAGGCGCAGGATTACATCGACTACGTGACGTCCGAAAAGATGGACAAGCAGATTCGCGAGGCGGGCTTTATCCCCGTCACCAACGACGAGAAGGGGAGTGAGTAGCATGGAAGCACAGGAAAACTCCCAGACTGAGCAGAATGTTCAGACGCCCAAGAAGCGCGAGCTGGCGCTCGTATCGCGCAGTACCTATATCAAGGAGAAGGCGCTGCAGTGGATCTTCTTTGCCTGCGCGTTCTTGGCGGTCGTTACCGTCATCCTGATTTTTGTCTTTACCACGTACTCGGCGCTGCCCGTCTTTACTGACATCGGTCTGGCGGACTTCTTTAGCTTTACGTGGGCGCCCTCTGAGGGCCACTACGGCATCATGTCGCTGCTTGCCGGCTCAGGTCTGGTGACCGTCGGTGCGCTCGCCATGGGCGTGCCGCTAGGTGTGGGTACGGCCGTGTACCTGGTCGAGATCGCCGGCAAGCGCGTGCGCAAGCTTATCAGCCCTGCCGTTGACCTGTTGGCCGGCATCCCTTCTATCATCTATGGCTTCTTTGGAATGATCATCATCCGCCCGTTTATCGCACAACTGACCGGTGGTCTTGGTTTTGGTGCGCTGACGGCGTGGTTCGTGCTTGCCATCATGATCGTCCCTACCATCACCACGCTCACCATCGATGCTCTCAATTCTATTCCCATGGGCATTCGCGAGGCATCCTATGCCATGGGCGCCACCAAGTGGCAGACCATCTATAAGGTCGTGTTACCTGCCGCCAAGCTGGGTATCGTGGATGCCATCGTGCTGGGTATGGGCCGTGCCATCGGCGAGACCATGGCCGTGCTCATGGTCGTGGGTAACGCCCCGGTTATTCCCGACAGCATTGCGAGCCCCATCTCGACGCTCACGAGCCAGATTGCGCTCGACATGAGCTATTCCTCGGGTCTGCACCGCTCGGCGCTGTTCGGCATGGGCGTGGTCCTGTTTATCATCTCCGCTACGCTGGTGGGCATCGTCCGTCTGATTTCCAAGAAGAAGAGGGGGTAGGCTATGTCCGATTCCGTTGACACGACGGTCGATACGACCTCGTCGCGCGAGCGCATCAAGCGTGCCCTTTCCCACGGCAAGAAGGGCCGCATCAACAAGGACCTGTCCAACAAGATCATGCTTGGCGTGTTTCGTGCCGCTGCCTACATCACCACGCTGGTGCTGGTCGCTATCATCGCCTACGTGGTTGTTAACGGCTTACCGCATATCTCGTTCGACTTCATCTTCGGTTGGCCTCAGGGCGTCAATGCCGAGGGCGGAATTTGGCCCACGATCGTCTCGACCGTCTATGTGACGGCGCTCGCCATGCTTATCTGCACGCCGATCGCTGTGCTGGCAGCCGTCTATCTGGCCGAGTACGCCAAGCAGGGCAAGATCGTCGAGCTCATTCGCTACGCTGCTGACGCTTTGGCCTCGGTGCCCTCCATCGTTATGGGCCTGTTTGGCTACGCCTTGTTTGTCGAGGCCATGGGTCTGGGCCTTTCGATGGTCTCTGCCGCTCTGGCGCTCGCGCTCTTGATGCTTCCCATCGTCATGCGCACCACCGAAGAGGCCATTCGCGCCGTTCCGCGCTATATCCGTTGGGGCGCGTACGGCCTGGGCGCCACCAAGTGGCAGGTTGTCTCCAAGATCGTGCTTCCTTCTGCTTTTGGCCGTATTGCCACGGGCATCGTCCTTGCCATCGGCCGTGCCATTGGCGAGACCGCGGTGGTGCTCTACACCATGGGCCAGGCCATCAATCTACCTATTTCGCCGCTCGATTCCGGCCGCCCCATGACGGTTCACCTGTATCTGCTTGCCAACGACGGCATCAACATGAACGCAGCCTATGGCACCGCGCTCTTGCTGATGGTGATCATTCTGGCCTTCAACCTGTTTGCGCGCTTCCTGTCGCGTAAGCGTCGCTAGTTAAGGAGTCCCATGTCCGTTTATCAGTCCGCTCCCACGCTGGAGCAAGCGGCCATTACGGCCAAGGATTTCAACTTTTGGTACGGTGACTTTCATGCGCTGACGGGGCTCGACCTCAACATCGCCAAAAACGCCATCACCTCCTTCATTGGCCCTTCGGGCTGCGGCAAGTCGACGTTTTTGCGCTGCATCAACCGCATGAATGATCTGATCGAGGGTACGCGCGTCGCGGGCACCATGACGCTCGACGGCAATGATATCTATGCCGAGGGTGTCGACCCGGTCGACCTCCGTCGTCGTGTGGGCATGATCTTTCAGCAGCCCAACCCGTTTCCCAAATCCATCTACGAGAATGTCGCCTTTGGCCCTCGTCTGCAGGGCGTGACTAGCAAAAGCGACCTCGATGACATCGTGGAAGAATCGCTCAAACGCGCCAACCTCTGGAAAGAGGTATCCAATCAGCTCAACAAGGATGGTTTGGCGCTCTCGGGCGGTCAGCAGCAGCGTCTGTGCATCGCGCGTGTGCTTGCGGTGCAGCCCGATGTCCTTCTGATGGACGAGCCCTGCTCCGCCATCGACCCCACGTCCGTTTCTAAGGTCGAGGATCTGATGGCCGAGCTGGCGCCCGAGATGACGATCATCATCGTCACGCATTCAATGCAGCAGGCAGCTCGTATTAGCGACTACACCGCATTCTTCTTGCAGGAAGTTGCCGGCGAGCCCGCCACGCTCATCGAGTATGGTCAAACCGACGCGATCTTCACCAGCCCGGTGGACTCGCGGACGGAAGACTATATCACCGGCCGCTTTGGCTGATCGGTGCGACTAGTCCCAAGCCGATCGGACCTGGTCCGGTGCGTATTCACTGTGCGGGCGGCATGACCGCACCCAACTGATTGGAGTGAACCATGCGCAAACTGTTTTCCCGTCAGCTCGTCGAGGCCCGTCACGAGATGCTGAGCATCTATGAGGCCGTCGATCTGGCCCTCCACGATGCCGTGAAGGCCTATGTGACCGACGACCGCAAGCTCGCCACCAAGACCAAGAAGCGCACGCTTTCGATTGACGCACGCTGCGCCAACCTGGAGGCAGTCTGCTACAACCTGATCGCCACGCAGTCGCCGGTCGCCTCCGACTTCCGCCTGCTTCAGACGATCATCTACGTCGACTTTAACCTGCAACGCATGACCGATAAGGTCCGTCAGATCTGCCGTGCCACGCGTCATATGATCAAGGCCGACATCTCGCTGCCCAAGGAGCTTGTCGGTACGGTCGAGGCCGAGGCTGAGGCCGTCTACCAGGTGCTGGGCTCTTCGCTTTCTGCGCTCGTCACCAATGACATGTCCATCATCTGCAACCTGGCCGTCGAGGACGAGCCGGTGCATGCGGCGTACGAGAAGTTCTTCCGCACCTTTAACCGCATGGACACGGGCGATTTTATGGACGACGACAGCAACTATGACGACCTGCGCCGCGCCATCATGGTTTCGCGCTACCTCGATCGCATTGCTTCGATTTCCATCGATGCCGCCTGCCGTCTGACCTTCCTGCTGACTGGTCAGCGCATGAATGTCGGCGATATCGCCCGCACTGATGAGGATGAGCTCGAGAGCATGCGCGTGCCTTCGGGCGAGGGTGTTATCATGAGGCCCGCTGTCGACGCTCGCTACGTTGCCAAGGTGCCCGCTAACGAGGTCAGCGAGGGTCTTCGCTACCTGCTCGATCATCTTGAGGACGATGACGATGGCGAGGACGACGAGGAGTAAGTAACCCCGTTCGTCGAAAGATTGTAAATACCTAAGTGAGCGCGGCCTTGCACATGCGGGGCCGCGCTCTTGCGTTAGCATGGGACTACTTGTTTGGCTGTCAGCGGAGGCGATTAGCAATGGATAACTATTTGGACTTGATGCGCGCTCGCCGCGAGCAGATTCTGGAACGTTTTTATGCGGCGCTCGATCGCGCAGGCCGTCCCCACGACGCCGCGAGCCTCATTGCCGTGTCCAAGACCGTTGGTGTCGATGAGACCGTTGCCGCCATCCAGGCGGGGTATCGCCATTTTGCCGAGAACCGCCCGCAGGAGCTGGTTCGCAAGCTCACGGGTCTGGCGGAGCATCCGGAGCTGCCCGAGGTGCGCTTCGATATGATCGGCAACCTGCAGACCAATAAGATCAATGCGGTGCTGGGCTCAGCCGAGCTGATTCACTCGGTGGGTTCGCTGCATCTGGCGCAGGCGATCTCGAGCCGTGCTGTCCGCAAGATTGAGGCAGGTGAGCTCGCTGGCCCCCAGCGTGTGCTCATTGAGGTCAATGTGAGTGGTGAGGAGTCGAAGGGAGGCTTTTCGCCCGATGAGATTCGCGCCGCCGCGGGTGAGCTTGCGGAACTTGAGGGAATTTGCGTGCAGGGGCTTATGACTATGGCGCCCCGGGGGAATAAGGATGTGGCACGCCGCACCTTTGCGGGGCTTCGTGAGCTGAGGGATGAGCTGGAGGCAGCGCATCCCGATTTGAACCTGCCTGAGCTTTCCTGCGGCATGAGCGAGGACTTTGAGCCTGCCCTTGAGGAAGGCTCTACGCTCGTTCGCCTGGGCAGGGTAGTATTTAGCCCGGAGTTTGCAGTAAAATAAGGCTCTGAAGTGCGCACTGATTATCGGGGCGCCTGCACTAAACCGCGAGAGGACACAACCATGGGCTTCCTTGACGAGATTAAAAATAAGATGCACCTGGGCGGCCAGCAGGGTTACGACCAGGGTTATGGCCAAGACGACGACTACGGCTACGATGACGGCTATGACGATAGTTATCAGGGCAACGGCTACAGCGGTGCTTCGGGCGAGGGCTTCTACACCCAAGACGAGCCGAGCAACGGCCTGCTTGGTCAGACGCGCCGCGGTGAAGCTGAGTCGGTTGCCGTGTATACGCGCTCCGGTCAGCTGGTCGGCGATGACTCCCGCCATGCCACGACGTATAACCCGCCTTCGCGCTCGCAGGACAGTGTTGCGAGCGGTTATCGTCCTGGTGCCTATGACACGCCGTCGAGCTACGCCGAGAACACCCGCGCCCGTGCCGCCGCTGCGCCCGCGCCTGCACCGAGCGATGCCTCGGCCTATGCGAGCAATATCATCAACGCCACACCGCAGCTGCCGGCCTATGTCCTGCGCCCCGAGAGCTATGACGACGTGGAGACTGTGGTGCGCCGCGTTCGCACCAAGCAGCCTGTCGCACTGATTTTTGTGGGCGTACGCACCGAAGTTGCCAAGCGCGTCTTGGACTTCTCTTACGGCTTTGCCTGCGGTCTGGGTGCCACGGTCAAGGAGGTGGGCGACCGCGTGTTCATGGTGCTGCCTGCCGGTTGCGAGGTCAAAGATTCCGATCTCAAGAAGCTTCGTGCCGACGGCTACCTTAAGTAAAGACAAGACGAGGAGATTCCCATCAACATCTACACTATCGTCCAGCTGGTCAACACGCTGTTCAACTTCTATTCCACGCTCATTGTCGTCTACTGCTTTATGACGTGGATTCCCATGAAGCAGGGTGGTTTGCTTCAGGATATTGCCGCGGTGCTTGATAGCGTGTGCGGTCCGTGGCTTAACCTGTTCCGTCGTTTCATCCCGCCGATGGGCGGTATCGATTTTTCGCCGGTCGTTGCGATTATTGCGTTGCAGTTGGTGCAGAGGCTGGTTCTGCAGCTTCTTATAGGTATACTCGTGTAGAACTGACTTAGTAACTTACGTCGGGCGTGTAGCGCCGAGGCGATGAAAAAGGAGACTTGTTATGGCTATTACCCCTGCAGACATCCAGGCTCAGACTTTCTCTGAGGCCAAGCGTGGCTACGATCCTGCCGAGGTCGACGTCTTCTTGGAGACGCTGTCCTCCGAGGTTGACGCTATGCTCGCCAAGATCGTCGACCTTAAGGGTCGTCTGACTGCTACCGAGCAGCAGCTTGCCGATGCGCAGGCTCAGCTTGCCCAGGCTCAGGATGCCCCCGCCCAGGCCGTTCCTGCCGCCCCCGTGGCTGCTCCCGCCCCTGACTTCTCCGCTCAGGAGCGTCAGATTTCCGCTGCCCTGATCGCTGCCCAGCAGACCGCTGAGACCATCGTCAACGATGCCAATGAGAACGCTGAGCGTATTCGCAACGAGGCTGACGCCAAGGCCCGCGAGGTTATCCGCCAGGCTCTGACCGAAAAGCAGGCCGAGCTCGAGGAGATCGATCGTCTCAAGGCTTCTCGTGAGGAGTTCAAGGCCGAGTATCTCAAGCTCATCCAGCACTTCATGGACGATGCCCAGAACTCCTTCCCGGCCGACCTCATGGCCTCCACGCCGGTCGGTTCCGCCGCTTCTCCTGCGGTGACTGTTCCCGCCGAGCCGCTGCCCGTCGCTGACCCGGTTGTCCCCGTGGCCGATCCCTTCGCCCCGATCGACAACTTCGCTGCCGATGACCTGGACTAACATTCGGCCTACAATTTAGTGCCTAGAAAGGACCCGCAGCTTGCGGGTCCTTTTTTATGACTGTGCCGGGGTGCGTAACATAAAAAACCGAGCCCTTCACATGGTGGCGCAGAACTCGGCGAAACGGTGAGCGGTCAAGGATAGGTTTTAGGGCATGTCCCAAAACCTACTTGAGGAGGAAGTCGGAGAGGGGAATGGTACGGGCCTCGCGATGCTCGGGATCGGCGATGTGGTCGGCAGGATATCCACAGACGAGCATGTGATAGGGATAGACGCCCTTGGGCAGGTTGAACTGCTCCTGTGCCACCTCAGGCTTAAAATGGCATACCCAGCACGTTCCCAGGCCCTGCTCGGTGGCCTCCATCATCATCTGATCACACACGATGGACGTATCGATTTCGCTGGAATTCATCTGATCATACGGGCGCACCCAAGCATCATCGGTAACACTGCAAATAAGGAAGACAAGCGGAGCCCCAAAGATAGATCCATCACGAGCAAACCGAGGCTGACAAGCAGCAGCCTTCTCCAGAAGCTCAGGCGTATCCAACACCATCACACGGGTTGGATGATTATTACAAGCAGAAGGAGCAATCCGCCCAGCCTCAACAATGGCATCTACCACAGCTTGCTCAACAGAACGATCCTCAAACTCACGACAAGAATACCGAGACCGAGCCAGATCCAAATACCCCATAACCAAACCCTCCAAAGTCAGCAAATCAATCCAAAGTAAACCAAAGGGTACCCAAAGCCCCATCCACCCAAACGTTTAAGGCGGTCCCAAAGTTTCCAATCGGGCCCCAAGGTCCTGTCAACAAAGGCCCCATCGCTTTCAAAGTATCAGCCAAAGTTCCCAATGGTGGTACGTAAGGCGAAGGGCCGGCCACGGTTTACTTTCGAACGACTCTGCAAAGCAGCCGGAGTGAGAAAGCAAACCGTGGCCGGCCCTTCGCCGCCGGGACACGTACCCCCAATTAACTGTTCTTCATGACAATCGAATCCACAACATCGGCCACATTCTCGCAGCAGTCGGCGCAGTACTCCAGGAAGGCATATACGTCACGCCAAGCGATGACCTCGAGCGGGTCCTTGCCGTTAACGTGCAGGTTGCGCATGGCGTTGATGTAGAGCTCGTCGGCCTCGGACTCGATGGTGTTGATCTGGATGACCAACTCGCGCAGCGTTTTGGACTTGCGGTAGTTGGGAAGCTCGACCATCAGGTCCTTCATGGCGCGGCAGGCATCGGTTACCTTGTGGGCGATGACGATGGCGTCGGGATGGATGCTCTGAATGTTGGTGAAGTAGACGCGCTGCACGACGCCCTCGATGCGGTCGAGCACGGTGTCGAGTGAGCAGCTCATCAGATCCAGATCCTCGCGCTCGAGCGGGGTGATAAAGGCGGTGAGCAAGGCGTCTTCGAGCTCGTGGTGCTTCTTATCGGCCGCATGCTCAATCGCATGCATCTTATTGAGCATGTCGTGGATCTGCGCGGGGTCAAAGTTCTCAAAAATCTTGGTAAGCAGCTCGGCGGCCTGGACAGCGAGGTCGGCACAGGCGACGTAGTTGTCAAAGTAGAACGAATCAGGTTTCTTAGCCATGGGTGGGTCCTTTCGAGGCGAAGACGGGTGGGCGAAGTGTTGCGGTCCGGATGGACGTTCGGTTTGACTAGAGGAACATCATGAACAGCTTGGCCATGACAAAGCTGATGAGTCCGCAGGCGGGGAAGGTGAAGAACCAGGTGAACATCATGTCCTTGACGACGCCGAAGTTGATGGCTGAGAGGCGCTTGACAGCACCGACGCCCATGATGGCGCAGGTCTTGATGTGGGTGGAGGACACGGGGATGCCGGTAAGGGTGGCAAGCAGCAGGTTTGCGGCGCCCGCCAGGTCGGCGGAGAAGCCCTGGTACTTTTCGAGCTTGACCATGCTCTGGCCGACGGACTTGATGATGCGCTCGCCGCCCACGCTGGTGCCGATGCCCATGGTTGCCGAGCACAGCAGCATAATCCAGATGGGGATGCCGGCATCGCCGACGCTCGTCTGGCCGCTGGCGAAGGCCACGCCTAAAAAGAGCACGCCGATGAACTTCTGTCCATCCTGCGCGCCGTGCATAAAGCTCATGGCCGCGGCACTCGCGATCTGAGCGTATTTAAAGAAGACGTTGGCACGTCGCCTGTTGGCGGCGGCAAACAGAATCGAGACGAGTTTGCACAGGATCCAGCCCATGACAAAGCCCAGACCGATGGAGAGCGCCAGGCCGTAGATGACCTTCATCCATTCGTGGACGTTGACGCTGCTCGCGCCGCCGAGGGCGATAGCGGCACCGGTCAGGCCGGCGATAAGGCTGTGGCTTTGCGAGGTGGGGATACCAAAACGCGACGCTGTGGCGCCGTAGACGACGATGGAGAACAGCGCCGCGCAGAGGCACGCGAGCGCCATGGTGCTGTTTCCGCCAAAGTCGACGATATGTGAGATGGTGTTGGCGACGCTCGCGTTAAAGTGCGTCATGATGAGCACGCCGAGGAAGTTGAATGCGGCGCTCATGAGAATGGCGGCGCGGGCGGGCATGCAACGCGTAGTGACGCAGGTCGCGATGGCGTTGGGCGCGTCGGTCCATCCATTGACGAAGATGGCGCCCAACGCGAGGATCACGGTGACGGCAAGGACTGGGTTCGACACAATTTGGCCGAGGAAGGTTGAGAACGTTACGTCCATATATGGGCTTTCTCGAAGTTTGCAGACACGTTACAAAAACATGATAAATCGTATCACCTCCTGCGGGTCTCTTTACCGAGTTCTGATGGGAGAAGTGAACTTTTTGGCACTAAAATTGAATATTAGCCCTGTTGACCGCGGGTGTTCTTTTTGCTAACACGCCATGCGGACACGTGCGATTACTACGACACTCCAAAACCACAGTCTGTTCGCTTTACAACATGCAAACATGCGTTCGATAATAGGAGGCATGGAATATCGACAGACAGATGGCAAAACTCGGCGCGTGCACAAGCAGTATGTGGACGTCGTGGCTCGCATCCTCGCGGGCGGACAGGTCGTGCCGGTCACTGTCTGCTGGGTCGACGGTCGTTGCTTTACGATTGACGAGATTGTCTCGACCACTGGGTTTGGCCTGACGGTCCACGGCATTCGTACGGTAACCTATAAGGTGCGTTTTGGCGGGCACGCGACCGAGTTGTATCTGGAGGACCAGGCGTGCGGACGGTCGGACGGCTCGCAGGCCCACGTGATGCGTTGGTGGGTCTGGGCGTTTGATCGTACGCTTGAGGGCGAGCGCCGTAGGTAAGGACGCACGGCGTTCGGGTACAATGACAGGAATCTTGTCACCTACGGCGCTGTCGCGGCGCTTTTGAAAGGACGAAACTATGAACGATATCCAGGGCTATCAGAACGGCCCCATCGAGAGCGGCGCAAGCCGCGCCAAGGAGATGTCGCCGCGCGCGTACAACCTTGTCATGTCTGCCCTGATCTTCTTGGGCTTTTGCGCCATGGGCGCCGGCGCCTACTTTACGAGCACCATGTCGTTTGCGCGCATGATGATGAGCGGCGCCGCCTTGCCGCTGGTCTTTGGCTCGTTTATTTTGACCATCGTCGGCATGGTCATGATGTCGGCCGCCGCCAGCAAGCAGTCCGTGGGCCTGTCCCTTGTGGGCTACGTAATCTTTGCGAGTACCTTTGGCCTGACCGCGTCGTTTGGCCTTGCCAACTACGACCTGCCCACCATCAACACTGCCTTTATCGCCACGGCCGCCATCACCTTTGTCTTTGGCGCCTTGGGCGTGACGTTCCCCAAGTTTTTCCAGCGCGTGTATGGCATCGGTTTTGGCATTCTGCTCGCCACTATTCTGGTTGAGATCGTGCTGATGTTCATGGGCGTCTCGCAGACCATCACCGATCTGATCGTGATCGTGGTGTTCGCCGGCTTTATTGGCTACGACACCTATGTTGCCACGACGGTGCCGCCTACGCTGCCCAACGCCGTGCTCATGGCGTCCAATCTGTTCGTGGACATTATCAACGTGTTCCTGCGCATCCTGAACATCCTTGGCCGTCGCGACTAGTGGCGAATTGCGGCGGTGCTTGCCGTGCGTGCAAATCGATGCGAAAGGCGGTCCTTCGGGGCCGTCTTTTTTGTACGCGGCGGGGTATCATGGATGGGAAAAGCCGATGGCGGCAGAGACCGAGAAAGGTGACCACTTATGGCAGACGTCGACAACAGGAACCGTAACCGCAGGTCCAACCGAGCGGGTCAGCCCAATCCCAAGCGCGAGGCCCGTGCCAAGGCCGCCGAGCGTCACGTGGCGGCTGTGTCCGAGGCCTGCGCCAAGGACATCGAGCGTTCGCTTGCCGGCGTGCGCGAGTTCGATGGTATGCCTGCCGGTTTTGTCGCGGCGATGAAGGCCAAGGTTCAGAGTGCTGTGGCCACCGAAGAACAGGTTGCCGAGGACGTCGAGGGCGCGGAGGCTGCCGAGGTCGAGGCAGCGCTCGAGCCCGTCGAGGAGCCTGCCGAGGAAATCGCCGAAGCCGAGTCCGAGCCCGCCGAGGAGCCCGCTCCGGTCCTGCCCGAGGTCACCGTGCTTGACGCCTCTGCCACGCAGGCCATTCTGGATAACGGCCGAGGCTACGCGCAATTCTGCGACATGGCCGTACTCGCCTTTGCCTCGTTCACCAACCCGGGCGGCGGCTACATCCAGGGCTATCTGGGTCAGGAGGCCACGCTCTGTGCCGATTCGTACCTGTACAACGTGCTCGATAAACAGCGCAAATGGTACGGCGAGAACCGTCGCCGCAACATTAACTGCGAGCTTTACCGCAACCGTGCGCTGGTGGTGCCTGCGGTGCGCTTCGACCGCAACCACGTACATGCGTATGCCGACGTGATCGTGGCCGCCGCGCCCAACGCCAAGCGCGCTCGCCAGGAGTATCGCGTGGGTGACGATGCCCTGCTGGACGCCCTGCGCGATCGCATCCGCTTTGTGCTTGCCATCTGCGACGAGCTGGGTCGCGAGAAGCTCGTGCTGGGCGCTTGGGGCTGCGACAACAACGGCTTTGACGCCGAGGCCGTGGCCGAGCTCTTCCGCAAGGAGCTCGCATCGGGCGACTTTAAGGTCAGGCAGGTCTTTTTTGCCGTGCCCTCTACGCGCTGGGACGAAGATTTTGCCAAGTTCGAGCACGTGCTGGCAAACTTCCCCGAGCGCAACGAGGAGTCCTATGCCCAGGTTGCCGCTCGCGTTGCGGCTGCCCGCGCCGCCGAGCAGGCCCAGGCTGCCGCCGAGGACGATGAAGACGATGACGATTGGCGCAAGTACCTGTAATCGGTATGTGCTGACAGATAGGTCGATCCGGCGGGAGAGACTGCTCCCGCCGACTTTTTCTTTTTACTAGAGGAAGGGCTTACGATGAAAAACATTCTGTGCTTTGGCGACAGCAATACCTACGGCTATGATCCGGCGGGCATGCGCGACGGCACCGCGGTACGCTATGCGCACGATGTGCGCTGGTGCGGCGTGGCCCAGCGCGACCTGGGCGAGGGCTGGCACGTGATTGAGGAAGGCCTCAACGGCCGCACGACGGTACGCGACGACATGTGCCATCTGGACACTAATCTCAACGGCATCCGCGCGTTGCCGATGCTGCTCGAGGCTCATAAGCCGCTGGATGCGATCGTGATTATGCTGGGCACCAACGACTGCAAGACGGTCTTTAGCGTGGGGGCTGCCGATATCGCTGACGGTGCCATGGCGCTGATTCGCACCGTCCGCGCGTTTCCCTGGACCGAAGCCGCGCCCTGCCCGCGTATTCTGCTGATGGCGCCTATCAAGATTAAACCGCAGATCGCCGATGTGTACATGACCGACTTTGACGAGCGCTCCGTCGAGGCCTCGGAGCATTTTGCCGAATACTATGCGTATGCTGCTAAACAGTTTGGCTGCGACTTTTTGAATGCCGCTGATTTTGCCGAGCCGGGCGATATCGATTATCTGCACATGATGCCCGAAAGCCACGAGAGCCTGGGCCACGCCGTGGCAGCCAAGCTCCAAGAGATGCTCGGAGAGTAGCGCGACCCAAAGCAGTACAGAAGTTCCCCTTGCGACGGCTTGTTTCGTTGGTTTGCTTTGATCTGTAACAGTTGTAAGGCCGAAAACGGGCTAGATGTTACAGATTAAGATTATTTAGGTCGATATCGGTCGTTTGTCTCGATCTGTAACATCTAGGGTCGATTTCGCCGAGTTGCTGTTACAGATTGAGATTTTCGTTTCAGCGGAATTCGAATGTCTCGATTTGTAACAGGTGGGCCGAAAAATGGACTCTAACTGTTACAGATCGAGATGTTTGTGGGAACCACCGCAAGGGTGCCTGTCCCCTTTGCGGTGGTTTTGGACTGCGAATCTTAATACTGCCACATGTGGTTGACGGGGCCGGAGCCTTTGCCCATGTTCAGGCCGGCGGCCAGAGCGCCTGTCAGGTAGGCCTTGCCGGCGTTGACGGCATCGGCAAGATCCATGCCCTGGGCCAGCGCGCAGGCGATGGCGGACGAAAGCGTGCAGCCGGTACCATGCGTGTTGTCGGTCTCGATGCGCTTGTGGCGGAACCACGTGGTGAGCGGATCGCCCAGGTGGTTGCCCTCGTCATCGAGCGGTGCGGGCTCTGCCAGCACATCGTTGGCCTCGTTGACAAAATGCCCGCCCTTAACGAGGGACGCGCACCCAAAGCGGCGGGTGAGGAGCATGGCGGCATTTTGCTGCGTGCGCTCGGAATCGACCTCGTAATCGAGCAGCGCTATGGCCTCGGGAATATTAGGCGTGATAACGGTCGCCAGCGGGAACAGGCGGCGCGTAAGCGCTTCGGCGGCGTCCTCTGCGATCAGGCGAGCGCCCGAGGTGGCGACCATGACGGGGTCGACGACGATATTTTGTGCGTCCCAGGCGCTCAAGCGGTCGGCGATAACCTCGATAATCTCGACAGAGGAAACCATGCCGATCTTGACGGCACTGGGGCGGATATCGTCAAAAACGGCATCGATTTGCGCCGCGACAATATCCGGGGAGATGTTTTGCACGGCGGTGACACCGAGCGTGTTTTGTGCGGTTATGGCCGTGATGGCCGTCTCGGCATACAGGCGGTGCGCCGTGATGGTCTTGATGTCGGCCTGAATGCCGGCACCACCGCTGGAATCTGATCCTGCGATGGACAGGACGGCGGGTACCTTACTGCGATCCATGTTCGCTCCCTTGTTCGGTCGGATTCAAATGGGTCTTCTGCCTGCATTATAAAGTTGCCCGGGCCGGCTGTATGCCGATCCCGGGCGAGCGGTGCAATCTTTACGCAAATGTAAGAAAATGTTCACATGTCAACAATTGATGAGCACCTTGTGACCGATTGTGGCTCCGGAGACGCGTTAATCCTCCATGCCGAGGTCGATCGTCGTGCCTTCGAACACCTTGTTAACGGTGCGGACGGCGCACATCTTGCCACACATGGTGCAAGTGCCCTCGGTTGCGGCGGGGGATTCCTCGTAGCGCTTCTTGCCGGTGACCGGGTCGAGCGCGCACTTCCACATCTCTTCCCAGTCGAGCTTGCGGCGTGCCTGGCCCATCTTGTCGTCCATGTCGCGGGCGTGGGGCACCTTTTTGGCGATGTCGGCGGCGTGTGCGGCGATCTTGGTGGCCATGAGGCCATCGAGCACGTCCTGGGCGTTGGGTAGGCACAGGTGCTCGGCCGGCGTCACGTAGCACAGGAAGTCGGCGCCGGAGCTGGCGGAGATGGCGCCACCGATGGCGGCGGTGATGTGGTCGTAACCCACGCCGATATCGGTCACCAGCGGCCCGAGCACATAGAACGGGGCGTTGTGGCACAGGCGCTTCTGCAGTTTCATGTTGGCGGCGATCTCGTCGAGCGCCATGTGACCCGGGCCCTCGACCATGACCTGGACGCCGGCGGCCCAGGCGCGCTTGCACAGCTTGCCCAGCTCGATCATCTCGGCGGTCTCGGTTGCGTCGTTGGAGTCGTAGAGGCAGCCCGGGCGGCAGGAGTCGCCAAGCGAAATCGTCACGTCGTACTCGTGGCAGATCTCGAGCACCTCGTCGTAGAACTCGTAGAAGGGGTTCTCATTGCCGGTGACCTCCATCCAGCCAAACAGCAGCGAGCCGCCGCGGCTGACGATGTTCATGAGGCGGCCGGTCTCCTTAAAGGTCTTGATGACCGACTTGTTGATGCCGCAGTGGATGGTCATGAAGTCCACGCCGTCCTCGGCGTGCGCGCGAACGACCTCGAGCAGGTCGTCCTTGGTGAGCTTGACCAGCGGCTTTTCCATGTAGCCGATGGCGTCGTACATGGGGACGGTGCCCACCATAAGCGGCGTCTCGTCGATGAGCTGCTGGCGGAACTGGCGCGTCTTGCCCGAGTTGGAGAGGTCCATGATGGCGTCGGCGCCAAAGTCCTCGGCAATCTTGACCTTCTTCCATTCCTCGGCGGCATCGGCCTTGTCGCCCGAGATGCCCAAGTTCACGTTGACCTTGGTGGACAGGCCCTCGCCGACACCAAAGGCGCGCATCCCCTTTTTGATATGCACGATGTTGGCGGGAATGGCGATGCGGCCGTCTGCCACGCGCTCGCGGATGTACTCGGGGTCGCGATGCTCGCGCTCGGCGACCTCTTTCATCTGAGGTGTGATCCGCCCAGCGCGGGCGAAGTCGATTTGCGTGACGAGCTTGGGCTCGGTCTGTGTGCTCATTGGCACGGCTCCCTTCGTTGGCATTACCCATATCAGGTTTGCGGGTCAGGGCGGGCGCGCCCAGTCTCAGCCTGCCGTCTTGTCCTGCAAGCTCCCCGTTTATGTGGTGGGCTCAAGTATAGCTCGAATGGGTACGATTGACGCGATGAGCATGCCCGTGGGGAGGCGAACATGGAAGACAAGCATCTATATCGAGAGACACAGTGGGACGTGTCGGCCGAGGAGGGCCGTGCCCATCATGGGCTGGTCGCAATCGGTTTTGCGATCCTTGTCGTGATGGTGATTGCCTGTTGTATCTGGACGTTTGGTGGTCGTGGCGGCGCTGTATGGGAGTTCGAGGCTGATGATGGCCTACCGATTATGACGGTGAGGAGTACCGGCGGTAATGCCAATACGCTCGCCATTCCGGGCGATTATTGGTACCCGCGCGATGAGTTTGTGCAGTTGCAGCTGAGTGGTGGGTCCATTCCAGGTGAAGAAATCGAACGCGTGACGTTTGACGCGGCGCTCAAAACGCTGACGGTGAAGCTCAAAGATCAAGGAGATGTGCCCACGACCATGGATATCGCCCTGACGGAATGGCGCTTGGAGCCTCCATCGGGTGTTGCGGTGTCCGAGGTAGAGCACGTTAAGGTTGCCTACCAAGATGGCTCGACGAGCGAGATCGCCAAGGCCGACGGTCTGGCGGAATAGTGGGGTGTTCACCGAATGCCATGAAAGCATGCCGAGGTGGAGTTCGGCGCTAGCGACAGGCTTCTAGAATGCCTGCTCGTTGATGAAGGCCAGGCTGTCTGGGGACGAGAGCTCGGGGACATAGCGGTAGCCAAGGTTGAACTCGGTAAGACCGGCGGCGTCCTCGAGCTTGTTTTCTGCCATCCAGCGCACCATGGAGCCGCGCGCCTTTTTGCTGGCGGTCGAGCGCTGGATGGGCTTGCCGTTGCGGACACCTTCGCCAAAGAGACAAGTGACGGTTGTGGCGTCGCCTGCGAGATGGGGTAGAACGGCCTTGGCGTACTCCGCGCTGGCAAGGTTGACGACCGTGGTGTTGGAGCCGGTCGGCGCAATGGCGCATGCAAGTTTGTCGCCCCAAAACGCATAGAGGTCACGGGCGTTGTCGACGGCGAGCTTGGCTCCCATTTCGAGCCGATAGGGCTCAACGCCATGGAAAGGCCGCACGCATCCGTACAATCCGGAGAGGATCCAGAGATGGTTTTGCAGCCAGTCGAGCTGTGCAGCATCCATGACCTCGGGCGCCATGCTTTGGTATTGGATGCCGTGGTAGGACATGACGGCGGGGGAGATTCGGCGCGCGATATCGGGATCGGCGAGGTCGGCATCGCTCGGGACGGGCATAAATTCTTGAAGCGTATCCAGGCACGTTGTAAGCAGCCTGTCGCTCACGTTCCAAAGGGCCTGAAGACCTGCTGCGCCATCCTCGCGTTCGATGCCTAGCAGTGCCTGATGGAGCCGGGCCGTCTGATGTGCAAAAGGCGGTATGCCCAAAACGTCAAAGGCATCTTGAGCTGTCCGCATCTGTTTGGCGGGCGAAATGACGACCTGCAGCATGGGCACTCCTCTGCCAAAAAAGGAAGTTGCGGTGGAATACGGTCTGTTTTGGCCGTTTATGGGCTAGTTTAGTCCGTATTTCACCGCAAGTTAAAAGGAGACTGGTTAGGCGCGCTCGAGGAAGGCCTTGTAGCCGCGGTAGGCCTCGTAGATATCGGCCTTGTTAGCGACCTCCCACAGGGCGTGCATGGACAGGACGGCAACGCCGGAGTCGATGACGTTCATGCCGTACTTGGCCATGATGTAGGCGATGGTGCCGCCGCCGCCCGCATTGACGCGGCCGAGCTCGCAGGTCTGGAAGTCCACGCCCGCCTCGTCCATGATGTCGCGGACGAGGGCCACGTACTCGGCGTCGGCGTCGTTGGAGCCGCCCTTGCCGCGGCTGCCCGTGTACTTGTTAAAGCACAGGCCGCGACCCATAAAGGCTGCGTTCTTGGTTTCGAACTTGCCGGCGTAGCCCGGGTCGAAGCCGGCGGACACGTCAGAGGAGAGCATGCGGCTGCGGGCGAGCGCGCGGCGAAGGGCCAGCGGGCTGTCCTCACCGGCGAGCGTCATGATCTCGGCGACGGTGTTCTCGAAGAAGCGGCTCGTCATACCGGTGGCACCCACGGAGCCGATCTCCTCCTTGTCGACGATGAGCGTGATGCTCGTGCGCTCGACATTGGCCACATTGATCTGGGCGAGCATGGAGGGGTAGGCGCAGACGCGGTCGTCGTGGCCATAGCCCAAAATCATGGAACGGTCGAGGCCCATGTCGCGGGCGGGGCCGGCGGGCACGACCTCGATCTCGGCGGAGAGGAAGTCCTCCTCCTCGACGTCGTACTGTTCCTTGAGGATGTCCAGGAACATCTGCTTGACGGGCTCCTTGGGAGCGTCCTTGTCGTCATCATCGAACTTGACGGGGCGGCCGCCCACGATTACGTCGAGGATCTCGGCATCGACGGCGTCCTTGGCAGGCTTGGACATCTGCTCACTCGAGAGGTGGATCAGCAGGTCGGAGATGGTAAAGACCGGGTCGTCTGCCTTGTCGCCGATATTGATGTCGACGGTGGTGCCGTCCTTTTTGCAGATGACGCCCACGAGTGCGAGAGGGGAGGCCACCCAGTGGTAGCTCTTGACGCCGCCGTAGTAGTGCGTGTCGAGATAAGCCATGTCGCCGGCCTCGAAGGCGGGGTTCTGCTTAAGGTCCAGGCGCGGCGAGTCCACGTGCGCGCCCAGGATGTTAAAGCCCTGCTCGAGCGGGGCGGTGCCCAGGTTGACGAGCATAAGGTCCTTGCCGTGGTTAGCGGCATACACCTTGTCGCCTGCCTTGAGCTCGCGGCCTTCGGCGATTACGGTCTCCAGGTCGACGTATCCCGCCTCCTCGGCCATCTTGATGCCGGCCTTGACGCACAGGCGCTCGGTCTTGTTCTCACTCAAAAACTGCTTATAGCCGCGGCAAAGCTCCTCGAGCTCCTCGATTTGCTGTGGCGTGTACTTTTTCCATGCGCAGGGACGCTCCATGACGCAGGCTCCTTTCGGATCGATCGTGCTGGTTGATGTACCGTGAGCCATCGTATCACGCGCGGGCTCACGGTGGCGGGGGAGCTTGATGTGAGGTGGCCGCGGGGCGGGGAGCGTGTAAACTGGAGTGAGCAAACCGTGCCCAGCCTAAAGCGAGGTATTCAATATGTCTGACAAGCGCCGCACCTTTGCCGTTATCGACGGCAACTCGCTCATGCATCGCGCCTTCCACGCCGTGCCGCCGACCATGAACGCGCCGGACGGTCGCCCCACCAACGCGATTTTTGGCTTTCTGAACATGTTTCTTAAGATGATCGACGCCTTTAACCCCGACGGTGTGGTCGTGGCGTTTGACAAGGGCAAGCCGCGCGTGCGCATGGAGATGCTGCCGCAATACAAGGCTCAGCGTCCGCCCATGGACCCCGATCTGCACGCGCAGTTTCCCATGATTAAGGAGCTGCTCGCCGCGCTCAACGTGCCGATTTTGCAGTCCGAGGGCTGGGAAGGCGATGACATCCTGGGCACTATGGCGCGCCTGGGCGAGCAGGCCGGCTGTGACATGCTGCTGGTGACCGGTGATCGCGATATGTATCAGCTCGTGACCGAGCACGTCAACGTGGTCTCGACCCGCAAGGGCCTGTCCGACGTGGCGATCATGACGCCCGAGAGCGTGGACGATCTGTATCACGGCATCACGCCGGCGCTCGTACCCGACTTTTATGGTCTGAAGGGCGACACGTCCGATAACATCCCCGGCGTGCCGGGCATCGGCCCCAAAAAGGCGAGTGCGCTCATTGCGCAGTACGGTAGCCTGGACGAGGTCATCGCACATGCCGACGAGGTCAAGGGCAAAATGGGCGAAAACCTGCGCGCGCACATCGACGACGCGCTGCTGAGTCGCAAGGTCGCGACCATCCGCACCGATGCGCCTGTTGAGCTCGATTTTGAGGCGACGTCCTTCCCGGCGTTTTCTGCCGATGAGGTTTCCGCGGCGCTGGGTACGCTTGGTATCACCGCCATGCAGAACCGTTTCTTGGCGCTGATCGGCGGCGAGGACGGGGCTGCTGCTGCCTCCAGTGTGTTTGAGATGCCTGCGATGGTTCGCGCAGCCGCCGGCGATGCTGACGCGCTTGGTGCCGTTGCGGCTGAGATCTCCCGCGCGATCGATGCCGGCGAGTGGGCCGCCGCCGTGGTGGACGACGACAAGGAAGAGGGCGCGCTCTTTGGACTGACGCGCACACTGTGGTTGGCGACGTCCAAGGGCCTGTTCGCGCTCGAGGAGGGCGACAGCGATGCGGCGGCTGAGGTTGAGGGCTTCAACTTCGTCCACGGCGTGATCGCTGGTGTGCTCGCGCGTCTCTTTATGGAGGGTCGCGTGGCGAGCCCGGATATGAAGGCGCTGTTGCACGAGCTTTCGCCCATCGATTCTTCTGAGCCCGAGCTCATGGATCCGCTCGCTGCCGATTCCACGCGTATCTTCGATACCGTGGTCGCCGCCTACCTGCTGGATTCCGATCGCTCCGAGTTCGATGAGGCATATCTGGCCGATACCTACCTGCAGATGACGCTGCCTGCGGCGCGCGGCGCAGAGGGTGCTGGTGAGGACGCTCCTTCGCCCGCCGCTCGCACGGCGGCCTTGACGCTGGCGCTGGTCGCGCCGTTGCGTGACCGCATGGCCCGCGAGAATGCCGCCAACGTGTTCGATGGCATCGAGATGCCGCTCGTTCCGGTGCTTGCCAAGATGGAGCGCGCGGGCATGCTCGTGGACCCCGAGCGCCTGCACAGTCTGTCCGAGGGTCTGGCGACCCAGATTGCCGAGGTTGAGCGCAGCATTCGCGACCTGGCGGGTGACGAGACCTTCAATATTGGCAGTCCCATGCAGCTGTCGCACGTGTTGTTTGACGTTATGGGGCTTCCGACCAAGGGCCTCAAAAAGACTAAGCGCGGCTATTATTCGACCAACGCCAAGGTGTTGAGCGACCTTGCCCGCGACCACGAGATCGTGCGCCTGATTTTGGACTGGCGTGAGAAGTCCAAGATTAAGTCGACCTATCTGGACACGCTAGGTCCGCTGCGCCGTGGTGACGGTCGTGTGCACACCACGTACAACCAGACCATCACCGCGACGGGACGTCTGTCTTCGAGCGACCCCAATCTGCAAAACATTCCGACGCGCTCGGAGCTGGGGCGTACCGTCAAGACGGCGTTTTCGGCAGGCGAGGGGAGCGTCTTTTTGGCGGTGGACTACTCGCAGATCGAGCTGCGTCTGCTAGCGCATCTTTCGGGTGACGAGCACCTGGTGCGCGCCTTTAACGAGGGCGAGGACTTCCACGCCGAGACGGCCGCGCGTGTGTTTGGCGTTCCCGTGTCCGAGGTAACGCCCGACCTGCGCAGCCGCGCCAAGGCCGTGAACTTTGGCATCGTGTACGGTCAGCAGGCCTACGGTCTCTCGCAGTCGCTGCACATCTCGATGGCCGAGGCGCGTGGCATGATCGACCGCTACTACGAGGCCTATCCGGGCGTGCGCATGTTCCTCGACAACGTGGTGGCGCGTGCTAAGCAGACGGGCTACGCCGAGACCATGTACGGCCGCAGACGCCATATTCCCGAGCTCAAGGCCAAAAATCCGCAGCTTCGCGGCTTTGGCGAACGCACGGCCATGAACCACCCCATGCAGGGCACCGCAGCAGACATCATCAAGATCGCCATGGCCCGCGTAAGCCGCCGCCTGGAAGAAGAGGGCTTTGCCGCCCACATGATTCTGCAGGTACACGACGAACTGGACTTTGAGTGCCCCGTCGACGAAGTCGAGCGCCTGACCGCCATGGTCCGCGACGTCATGGAGCACGTAGTAGACCTCCGCGTCCCCCTAATCGCCGAAGCCAGCACCGGCATAACCTGGGCCGACGCGAAATAGAAAAGCAACCACAGTTCCAAAGTAACCAAAAACAGAAGGACGCCCCTTATCAACAAGGAGCGTCCTTCGTTCAATTAAATTCAGCCTAAGTATCTAGACACTCAAGACGCCATCTTGGCGGCAGGTAAGTAAACCTAGGGCCTGGCCGGCCGGCACGGGTTAACTTTTCGTAGATTCCGCACGCAAAGAAAGCCACTTAATGTGGCTTTCGTCTTGCGCAGGACCTGACCGAGCGAAAAGTTAACCCGTGCCGCCCGGCCAGGCCCGACGAGCCACGTTAACGAGCCGCCAAGATGGCGTCGATGAGCGTCAGTACGCCCCCGTCGTTGTTGCTCGGAATGCGCCACTTGGCGTGCGCGTTCATATGCTCCTCGGCATTGTCCACGATAAAGCTGTGTCCGACGCGCTCCAGCATGGGGATGTCATTGTAGGTGTCGCCCACGGCGGCAGCATCGGCAATATCGATGCCCAGGTGCTCGCACAGGTGAGCGACGCCGGCGCCCTTGTCGACGCCCAGGTTCATAAAGTCGATCCACTCGCGCCCGGCGTTGGTGACGTAGAGCTTGTCCGAGAACTCGGGGCTATAGGTCTCGCGGAAAGCGGGCTCGGCGTCGTAGCCGGGGAAGAAGACCGAAATCTTGTTGGACTCGAAATCAATGCCCTCAAAGCTGTCGACGTAGTTGATTGTGTTGTAGTAGACGCTGATCTCGTCGTGGTATTGATGGTCGCGGGCAAGCACGTAGAACTCGTCGAAGCAGCACAGGACGGGGACAGCGCGAGGATCCTCCGAGGCACGGCTCAAGACCTGCTGATACAGCTCCACGTCAATATTGCTTTTATAGATATAGTTACCGCGATAGATCACGCACGCTCCGTTGTCGGGACAAAAAGCAAGGCGGTTTTTGATGCCCTCGAACATCTCCTCGAGCTTGGGGGCGGGACGTCCGCTGGCGGGGCAGAATACGATGCCTGCGTCGGCGAGCTTGTCCAGACGCTCGTCGAGACCCTGGGGCAGCACGCGCTCGTCGGTCAGCAGCGTCTTGTCCATATCGACGGCGAGAATCTTAATGTTTCCGATATTGGCATCCGATTCGTAAGTTTGCATAAAAGCGCGCCTTTCGTTTCGAGATTGTTTCAGACGTTATAACCATCAACTAGTAGTCGAGCGTATTTTCGCAGGAATGGTGCGTATTTGCACTGCAATTCACAAACTAATGAAAAAACTTTTCAGAAATTTGAATTTGTCGCTTGCGCAGCGTGCACTTTATCGTAATATAGCGAACATCGAAAACGGAGACGGCAAAAGAGCCGCTTACCGAGGAAAAGGTACCGTTTGCGATATTTGAATTGCGCTCGGCGATACGTGAAAGGAGAGGCAGATGCAGTTCGTAA
>CABURR010000015.1 GCA_902493985.1 uncultured Collinsella sp.
AAAAACTCGCCGATATCCAGGTCCTTAAGGTCGAGGCCCGCAAAGTCGGCAACGATAAAGTCCAAATCGGACAAAAAGGCCGAATGGTCGAGCTCGGCCGAGTCGCCGCGCGTCACAGCAAAGCGCATAAGCGAATCCTTGAGCTTGGGCACGTCGCCCTCGGCCACGGCGAAAATCATGTCCTTGACGATACCGCGGTCGTGGCTCGACATGCGTCCGACCATACCCAAGTCGATAAAGTAAACGATGCCGTCCTTGAGGATGATGTTTCCCGCATGCGGGTCGGCATGGAAAAAGCCGTCATCGAGCACCTGCGTCGAGTAGTCCTCGACAATCGCGGCACCGATCTTTTCCAAGTCATAGCCCTCGGCCACTAAGCGTTCAGGATCGGCGATCGAAATGCCGTCGACGTAGTCCATAACCACCACGTGTTCGGTGCACAGGTCCAGATAGGATTTAGGGCACGTCACGCCATGAACGCTCTTATGGAACTCGTAGAAGTCGTTGAGGTTTTTGGCTTCGGCCAAAAAGTTGGTCTCCTCGCGAAACGAGGTCCACAACTCCTCGACTACGCCGTGCAGGTCAACGAATTGATCGGTGTTGACGAACTTGGAAACGATACGCACCACCGAGCGGATGATATCGATGTCCTGTGCCATAACCTGCTGCGCACCGGGGCGCTGCACCTTGACGGCCACGTCCTCGCCCGTCACCAGACGAGCGCGGTGCACCTGCGCGAGCGATGCGCTACCAAGCGGATTGGGGTCGATCGCATCGAACATCTCCCCCAGGCGCAGGCCGTATTCTTCTTCCAGACAGCTGAGTACGACCTCGTACGGCACCGGCTCCACGTCGGAGCGCAGACGACGCAGCTCGTCGCAAAAGCGCTGCGGCAGAATCTCGGACCGGTTGGCCAAAATCTGCCCCATCTTGACGAACATGGGGCCGAGTTCCTCGAGCAGGCGGCGCAAACGAACCGGCGTGAGGTTATCCCACACGCGGTACTTTTTGACCAGGCGAACAATCTGCCCGATGCGTTCGCGACGACCCGCCGGCGTGAGCTGGTATTCCTCGTCCGGCGCCATCGCGTCGGGCTCCTCGGGGACCATATCGACAGCGCGCGGCTTCTTGCGAGCGCCCGAGACGACGGCATCGACCTCATCGACAACCGCCGCCTCGTCACCCAGAGGATCTAGATTGTTGTAATCGGTGGTGGAATCTGCCATCTGCGCTGCTACTCGGCCTCTTCGGTATCCTTCGCATCGTCGGGCTCAACGGACTCAACGGGCACCGAGGTCACGTTGTCCTCGACCGAATCGACGATGTCGCGCACATGGGCCAGGAAGGCCGTGCGCTCGGGGGCGGTCATAACGCGGACGCGAGCCAGAATGAGCTCGTCGAGCACGCGCTGGGCCGCGGTCTCGCCCTGCGTGTCCAAGCGCTCGGTCAGATCGGAGATGGTACCGCCGGCCTGCTCGAACATGTCGGACACACTGCGGGCGATATCGGGGGTGGTGGTGTCCTTGCGGACCTGCTCGCCCTTGGTGTTAAGGTCGTCGAGGACCTTCTTGCCGCCTTCGACAGCAACGGCGGCAGCGCCAAAGCCCACGTTAATGGCGCCGTTAACAAGCTGATCGAGTTTCATAACCATGGTTATCTCCAATCACAAACAACTGCATTGGCGTTCTTGTACCCAAGATTGAGTGAAAGCGACAAAGCGTTTTAGCGCTATTCGATCGACGGGAAATCCCTACCTCACGTTGTCGTTCATCGCGAAAGAGTTCTTCATGGCGCAGCTCGTGGTGTAGAGCACCTTGCCCAGCAGGGCATCGGTCTCCACGCGGACACGCTCGGCAAAGGCCTCGTTGGCGCGTGCAAGCTCGGCAGACACCTCGGCCTCGGGCAGAGCGGCTACGGCAGCGTCGACATCATGGATCTGCTTGTGGCCCATGCCACCGACCTTCTCCTGATAGTCCTCCACAGCGCGGCCGCACTCATGGAAACGGACGTCGGCCAGGGCGCCGATCAGGCGGTTGGCCCAGTAGAAGTTTTCGGACGTTACGCGAGCCTGCGTGTCAGCATAGTACTCGGGCATGGTCTCGACGTTGGCGTACAGCGGAACCAGCGCGTTAAACGAGTTGGAGCCAAAGGCCATCCACTGCACGGCACGGTAGGCCGGCTGCGCATAGGGGCGCAGCTGCAGCACGGCGAGCTGGCTGTTGCGGTTGATGCCGATGGGGCGATAGGCGCCGCGCGTGGCGGGCGTGCCCTTGCTACCGTAGCAGTCGTACTCCGTGCCCTGGTAGTGGCTCGAAAGCACGTACTTGATGTCCTCGATGGTCACCTTGCGCTCGGGCACGCGGCTCCAGGGGATATCGTCGCTCTCGGGCGTGTAGTCGGCCTCGGGACCATCCCACACGTCGCTGGGGTTGAGGCAGCGCTGCATGTACCACGCGCGCGGCGTGTTGTAGACGTGGTCGCTGTCGCTGTGCGAGCCAAAGGCCTCGCGCGGGTTAAAGACCGTCGCCGGACCGTCGCCCTCGACGCCCAGCGTCAGGTCCAGATGCCACTCGGCCATCCAGGAGCGCAGGTCGGCCGAGCACATGTGGTCGGTCTGGGCGCCCTCGGCGTCATCCAGGTCAAAGCTGTCGATACCCAGCTGGTTGGGCATGGTCACATAGGCGTCGTCGGGCACGCGCTTGGCGATCCAGTGATGGCCGCCGATAGTCTCGAGCCACCAGATCTCGTCCACGTCGCTAAAGGCGATACCGTTGTTCTCGTAGGTGCCGTAGCGCTCGAGCAGGTCGCCCAGGATACGGACGCCGTCGCGGGCGGACTTGGCATACGGCAGGACCAGGGTCACCATGTCCTCCTCGCCCAAGCCACCGGGCTGCGCCGGCACATAGCCGTCCTCACCCTCGTTGCCCTTGGCGGGCACGTAGTCCACGAGCGGATCGGCGCCGCGAACGCGCTCGTTGGTTGTGAGCGTCTCGGTTGCGGACATGCCAACGTTAAGCTCGTTGAAGCCGGCCTCAGCCCAGATGCCGTGGCCCGGGACAACATCGGGGACGCTCGTGTAGCGCATGGGGTTATCGGGCAGTTCAACGGTCAGGTGACTCAGGACGCTCGTGTAGACGCGCGGCTGCTCGTCGGGATGCACCACGCGCATACGCTTGGGCTCAAACACCCCGTTGGACGAGTCCTCGTTACGCGCGACAAGCGTCGACCCGTCGTAGCTCGCGTTCTTACCGACCAGAATCGTTGTGCACGGCATGCGCATCCTCCTTGAGCGAAGAAATCAAACGGCAACAGTGTATCGCTTCGACGCAAATAGGGCGAAACCGCGACCCTTCGAGACCCCCTCGGAACCCCTGTGGTCAAAAAATGCCAAATATGAGTACTGTCACCAATTTAGTAGCAGCAAATTTCCTTGTAATGAGTGCCGGAAATCCCTATTTGTCCAAAAGCGAGCCAGCGTTATTCCCCATAGGTTCAATAAAATGGGCTTCCTAACGAGAATGAATATCGTTAGGAAGCCCAAAAGACGTAAAACATATATGACTATCTTGGCAACAGTACTCATATTTGGCGCTTTTTGACCACGTGGTATATGGCTAACCCCTCAAACAGCCCAAAACGCCCATTTCGATGCGCGCTCCGCCGCCTCAATCACGTGTTTGGCGAGAATTGCGGTGGTCACAGCCCCCACGCCGCCCGGCACGGGTGTGATGGCGCCAACGATCGGTTCCGCAGCATCAAAATCCACGTCGCCGACCAGTTTTCCGGCAGCCTCGTCCCAATTAATGCCAACATCGATGATCGTCTGGCCCTCGCGAACCGCATCCGCGCCAATCGTGCGCGCGCGTCCAACCGCGGCAACAACAATGTCGGCAGAACAGCACTCGGCAGCCAGGTCACGCGTATGCGTATGGCACGTCGTCACCGTGGCATTGCGAGCCGTAAGCATGGCGGCAACGGGACGGCCAATTACCAGCGAGCGACCAACAACGGCAACCTTAGCTCCATCCAGCTCAACGCCGTAATGGTCCAGCAACGCCAACACGGCTTCTGCCGTGCAAGGAGCAAAACCCTCGCCGCGCCCCGAAAGCGTGGTGAGCAGTGAAGCCGGCGTCATGGAGTCAACGTCCTTGGCGGGATCGAGTGCCGCGGCAACCGCATCCTCGTCAAGCCCAGCGGGCAGCGGGCGAAACATCAGGCAGCCGTGAACAGCGGGATCGGTATTAATGTCCTTAATAGCCGCCAGCAGCTCATCCTGAGAAACATCGGCAGGAAGCAAAACGCGACAAGCCTCAATGCCAACCTTTTCGCAGCGCTTGAGGGCACCACGCTCGTAGGACAGGTCATCCTCGCGCTCGCCCACGCGAACGATGGCCAGCGTCGGCACGATGCCCTGTTCGCGCAGGGCAGCGCAACGAGCGGCGAGTTCCTCGGTCAAAGCGCGGGCAACAGGGGCCCCTTTGAGCAGCTCGGCCATGGCTATCCCCTCTTCCTGGCGGCATCGGCGGCACGGCGCGCCAGCGCATCGGCGCGCGGCAGCCACGTATCCAGCAGCTCATCGCACGCCGCCTCGAGCTCCTCAGCGCGTGCCCGATCTTTCATAGACGTAGTGTTGGCAAAGAGCGTCAGGCTCGCGCCCTGCATGGCGGCGCGGCAGAATACGGCGCCGCACGCCACGTCGGACAGCAGCTGTCGGGAGCCCTTGACCGCCATGTCCTCGAGCAGCGCCAGCGCGCGCCCGCAGGCATCCATAATGCGATACGGTGGCATGGCGGCCACATGCAGCGCATCCTGAATCGCGGTCGCTCGAGCCGGATCGTCACGCGGAATACCGTACGCCGCGGACACCTGCCCGTAGGCACGAACGTCCTCGGCAACCAGACCCACAAGTTCCTGCGCCAACTCATCCGCCTGGGCAAACGCGCGCGTCAGGTCATCCGCACGATCAGCAAGCGCGGGATTAGTCGCACCGTAGCGGGCAACCATTCCGCACAGCGAGGCGCCCAGCGCGCCCACAAAGGCGCTCGCGCTGCCACCGCCGGGAACCGGCTCGCGCGCGGCAAGCGCCTCGGCAAACCCGCGGCAGGTCTTGTCCATCATCTCTTGGCTCATACGCATGCACCTTCAAGTCATATACATCGGTCGGGTGGAAACCGCCGGCCAACCGCATCAAACACGTAATGATGCTAAGTCTAGCCCATAAGCACATGAGCGTCAGCACACCTGGCCATCGCGGATTTCTATGACAAACGATAGGCGTCGGCGCCGCAAACACGGGACACATGGCCCACCTTTCGAGATTTCCGGACGTCACAAACTGGGGCATATCTATAAACAGGGAACCTGTTGGGGCAACGCCCCGCACACGCGCCCCATTAAAACAACGGGTACCTCGCCCCGGGGAGAGTCGGCAGCACCGGCCCTCCCCTCTTTTGCGCCCGGGCATATTGCCACTTAACGGCGCAAATCCGGCCCCAGAATGGGACACATGGCCCACCCTTACGAGTCACTCGCGCGTACAGTAAAGGCAGGTAATCCATGGGCGGTTACAGATCGAGGAGGACACGACCATGAAAAAGAAGGCCTTTGCGATTCTCACCCTCTGCATGAGTCTTTTTGCCGCGGTTGCCCTGGTGGGTTGCGGCGGAAGCGGCGGCGCTACCGGCAGTGGCGGTGGCGGCGGCGCAGAAAAGCCAGCCGTGGATATGAGGACCGACTTCATTTGGTTTAAGGTCGAGATCCCCGAGGGCGTCGAGATCACCGACGTCGCAGGCGACACCGCCGACAGGGCCCAGTTTAAGTTCACCGAGAGCGAGCACGCCAGCGATCGCTTCATCCCCGTCTTCGACTCTGACAAGAACGCCGATGAACTGTTCGACTACGAGGCAAAGTGGAAGGCCAACTCCGGATGGACCGAGAGCGATCCCGTTAAGTACAACGGCAAGACCTGGCGCAGTGCCTACTTCACGCACTCGGGCGGCGTAACGACCGAATACTTCTCCGACGTTGACGGGGGCAGTGTGTATGTGCGTATCGACAACGTCGAGGAGCACAAGGACGCCGTCGAGACCATGATGAAGTCCCTGGAGTTTGCCGACGACATCGCCGAGGCCAAGACCGAAGCCATGGACGTCAAGCTCGAGGATATCGAGATTAAGCGCTAAGCGACTGGCGAGCGCAACGGGAAACACGGTCGCAGTGCAAACAAGCGACGGTACCCCAGCGCTTCGTACCCAGGGAGGGCCGGTAAACCGACCCTCCCTTTCTTATGCCGGTAGCCGACGAACGCGAGGATGCCGGACGCCGGGACCGCTCCAAATGTGGCAACAGTACGAAAACGACAAACACCCCAACACGTCCGCCCGCCGATTTATTGCGCCGCGCAGACAATTAAACCAGCATCTTTAAACATCTGAGCAGTATAGTGACCAAAACTATCGCATAACCGCACTCTACGAATGGAGAAGTTATGACCGAACACCACGCCATCAGCCGCCGAGCATTTACGTTGGGCCTTGGACTCGCGGCGTTGTCGCCACTTGCAAGCCTGCCCGAAACCGCGGCATTGGGCATTGGCCCACGGGCGGCATTTGCAGACGACGCTGCCACAGCGTCGGTCAGCCTCGACAATTTCGTCATTCGCCTTCGCCCCGCGGGCTATTTTCGCACCGCGAGCGTCAACGAAGACGGCAACGTCATCGGCAACGTCTGCCATCTGTTTAATGACGGCACGTCCAGCAAGCTCATCCTTGAGAACGTAACGACCAAGAATGACGATACAAACTGGTATGCCATCCGCACCCTGCTCAATTTCGAAGAGCACAAGAAGACGGGCTACAGCATTTGGTCGGTCGATGGCGACTCGGACAAAGATGGAAAGGTTATCCACGTATGGAGTGGCGAACATGACGGCAAGCCCAGCCGCTCTTTTGCGTTCGACCGCCAGCTAAACGGAACCTACATCATCCGAGACCGCACGGTCGAGAAAGAAACCGAGAAAAAAGACATTAAGTACCTGGCAATAGAATCGAACGGCGAAGACCAGGACAACAATAAGATCTGCCATAAGAGTAAGAGTAAGAGCATTCCGTGGGAGCTCGAACTTATCGGTTACGACATGAAAAAGAACGATGCCACGGTTAGCAGCCTCGACTGGATTACGTACAGCAGCTACGTCGACGGACCATGTTGGATGAAATACGTCGAGGACAACAAGTTCCTCGACGAGCTGAGCATCCCGGGCACGCACGATTCGGGCACCTGCAGCGTGGACAACGACACTGAGCCCCAATCCTCGCAAGTAAAATGCCAGCAGGATTACATTCCCACGCAGTTGCTCGAAGGCATTCGCTATTTTGATATCCGGCTCGGAAAGGGCGACAACCCTGGCATCTGCCACGGGGATTTCTACCTATTCAAAAAAGACGGGGACTATCTGCATCTCTCCGATGTCATCGGGTACTTTAAAACGTTTTTGAGCGAAAACCCGAGAGAAGCGCTTATCATGCTCGCATCGCGCGGCAACGACGAGGCTACCGATGACAGTGTTACGACGGCTTTCGCCAAGGTTTTGGACGACAACCCCAAACTGTTCTATACGTCGAGCCGCGTTCCCACACTGGGCGAGGTGCGCGGAAAGATCGTCCTGCTACGTCGATTTGGACTCGACGGCGACAGCGTAAGCGGCCACACGTGGGGACTCGACCTTACCGAATGGGATAACAAGATCAAGGCTCACTCCGACAGCGCCACTATGTGTCTCGTCCAAGACGCGCGGGGCTTTGAAGCCGCGGGGGAAACAGGCGACAAAGAGCCCTATTGCACCAAGGTATACGCCCAGGACAAGTACAAACTCACGGGAACCGACAAGCTCAGCTGGGTCGATAATGCGCTGAAGGAAACGTCCGGGCGCACGCGCAACGAGGTAGATGTCGAGGACGATAACAGGGCCAAGGAGAAAGTCCTGGAGCGTTGCTGGTCTATCAACTACACCAGCTGCACGGGCTTGTCGCACGGAGGCAATCCTTTTACCTCGGCACGAGTAGTCAACGAGCATCTGTATAAGAGCCCGTACATCAATCCCAGCGGCATTGAGGATACAAAGTCAGATTACCTCAAGCACATTGGCATCATCGCATCCGACTTTGTTGATGCGGCGCTGGCCCGGAGCATCTATCAGCGCAATTACGATACGGAGCACAAGCAGACGGCTTCGTACTATCTCCCGTACTATCTCCCGACCCGCATGCGCATGACGTACGGCGACTCGCTGAGCGATGCCTCATTCCAGGATGGCAAGACCGTTGGCGAGGGCCGTTTCCGCCTCGTTAACAGCAGCAACGTACTCAACGTGGCCGCTTCTGGCAGCGCGTTTGCCATCGAATACGTGGATGTCGACGCCCTGGGCAACGAGACCGCTACAGGACTGCAGGGCTTCGTGCCCATCGATATCGATCCGCTCGCGCTGACGCCCCATTTTGAGGGACTCGAAGGCCTTAAGGCCGGCGAAGACGTGCGCGCCAAGATTGCGGCATCACTCGAGGGCAAGCTCGAAACCGACGCCTGCACCGCCCAGCTCGAGTTTGTGCACGACGCGGACGGCGCTCCGGGCACGGCAATGGCCGAGGGCGAGGCATTTGCCGCGGGGACGTATTGGGTGCGTGCGAAAGGTCTGTTGGGCGACGCGGCGCAAAACTACACGCTCGCCAGCGATGGAGCCGCAAGCTTTACCGTAGCGGCCTCGGGCAGTGCAGGCGGCACCGGTAGCGGCACGGGTTCCAACGCAGACGGCGCCGACAAGAACGGCGGCGGCAACAAGAGCAAGGGCTCGACCGGAAAACTCGCCGACACGGGCGACGGCTCTGGCGTTGCCGCCGGGCTCGCTGCCGCCGCCGTGGCGACAACGGTCGCCGGCGCGGCGATGCTTGCCAATGACCGCGAAAACGTTGGGGACGACAGCGAATAGGCAAGCCCGCCTTTTAGACACATCGACTCAATTGGGGGGGCGCAGAATACCGTTCTGCGCCCCGATTTTTACCTTAGCCCGAACACCGTTATCGGCTACATCACCATGTTCAGCGCATTCACGAACTCCTGAGCTTGGGAGCGGCTGCTCAGACTAAAGACACAGGCAGTCAACAGCCTGTTACGTAGGAAAACGTCGCGGCCCTTGATCCTGCTGATCCCCGTAATGTCCTTAAGATAAACAATCTCGGTGTGCTTGCCACCAAAAGTGCCCTTCTTGAGCACCTCGATGCGGTTAGGGTAGATCTTGACGTCTTTAAACCTACCCGAACCTTTGTCCTGGAACAGCAGCGTGTTGTTGTCCATACGCGTCACTCCCGTGGGGTTCGCTAAAACTGTCTCTATGGCCACATTTTAGTCACCGCAAGGCCCCATGCGAAGGTGCCAAACAGCACAGTAATGCGAGTCCGCGCGAGGCTTTAAACGAAATGCGATAAAGATGCATTCCACAAGAGGAAAGTGGGGCGACAGTGATGGGTGAACTGGTAAACCGTAGAGAATCGGCAATCGTGCCCGAAGGTTTTTACAAGCAGGTCTCCTCGATTCTCAACGCCGCTCGCGACAAGGCCTATACCGCCGTTAACTTTGCGATGGTTGAGGCATATTGGGAGATCGGCAAGAGTATTGTTGATGAGCAGGGCGGAGAGGAGCGCGCAGCATATGGAGAGGCATTGATTGCAGGCCTCTCCAGAAGGCTTACCGCGGATTTCGGAAGAGGCTTTGGCATCGCAAACCTTCGCAATATGCGTCAGTTCTTTCTTGCGTTTCCAATTCGCGACGCACTGCGTAGCGAATTGAGCTGGACTCATTACCGCAGGTTGATGCGCATTTCCGACCCTGATGCTCGAACATGGTACATGAACGAATGCGCCGATTCTCGTTGGAGCACGCGTCAGCTCGAACGCCAGATCAACACCATGTTCCGCGAGCGCCTACTTGCCAGCAAGGACAAGGAGGCCGTCACCCAGGAAATCCAAAAGAGCGCCCCGGCTCGTCGCCCCGAGGATATCATCCGCGACCCATATGTACTGGAGTTTTTAGGTTTCTCGGACGATACTGCGTTTCGCGAGAGCGATCTAGAGCAGGCGCTCATCACGCATCTTCAGAAGTTCCTGCTGGAGCTTGGCCGTGGTTTCGCTTTCGAGGCGCGCCAAAAGCGCATCACCTTTGATGGGCGCCATTTCTATATTGACCTTGTTTTTTACAACTATCTGATGCGCTGCTTCGTGCTCATCGACCTTAAGACGGACGACCTTACGCATCAGGACCTGGGCCAGATGCAAATGTATGTGAACTACTACACGCACGAGCTCATGAACGAAGGCGACAATCCGCCCATAGGCATCGTGCTCTGCGCGGACAAAAGCGATTCGATTGTCGAGTACACGCTGCCCGAAGACAACGACCAAGTGTTTGCCGCCAAATACCTGCCGTATCTTCCAAGCAAGGAAGAGCTGGCGCGCGAGCTGAGTGCCGAGTACCGCGCCATCAACGAAGCGACTAATGGCGAAGTGCAAGGGTAGCAGCACGTTGCGACCGAAGCCACCGCAGCCGTCGCAGGCGCACTCGCGGTTGCGACGCACGCTACGAAACAATACCGGTCATGGACGCCGGCAACGACATTCTAGCCGTGGCTGGCGAGCGTGACCTGACAGGCAAAGACGCGGCCTTCGTCTGATGTGGGTCCATTGGCTGCCACAGAAAAGGGCCGGTTGCAGCCGGCCCTAGACGATAATACCTGCGTTGCCCGCGCTTCCGAAGTGTGACTAGCTGAAGAGCGGGTTCCGCCGCACACCTTGATTTTACCCAGTGAGGCAGCTCTTTTGCAGCCGCTCCACTGTTTATTTACATCTGGCACCCTCAAACAATCAGACGGCAGCCCGCACTCCTGAGAGCCGCCCCATACCCCCGGCCATCACGTTACGGTGCCAACCGGCACCGCTCCCCTACTTCCCAAATAGCGCACCCAGCAGACCGCGGCGTTTGGGCTTTTCTTCTCGGTAGGAACCCTCGGCAACCGCTGCAACCTGGCGCGGTTGCTCGCCGCCTCCACGGCGCACGATCTGGTACAGGAAGGGCGATTTAACGTATTTGACCTCGACGGGCGTGGCGTGCACGGTGCTCTCACCGGACAGATGCAGGCTCGGGCTGAGCGACGCCACGATATGCGTTTCGCGCTTGTCGCTAAACACCACCGCGGCCGCGCGGCCCGTCTGGCCGTTTACGGCAATGCGCACCTGCTCGCCATCGCGGCCGTCTGTCGCCGGACGATCGACAAAGTAGACCGGCACCATCACCAGGCCGTCCTTATGTTTGCGGGCCTTGCGCGCCCACATGCGAATGCTCTTTTTATTGAGCCCCAGTACAGCCTCGGCGTCGTTGCCCGCAACGTCGAGCGCCAACTTATCAATGACCACCTGGTCCTTGGTAGACGCATCGACTGAGACAACGCGAAAGTCACCTTCCTGCATGGCGGGATCGAACGGACCGACCTTGGCAAAGTCCCACGGCTCCAAAATGCCCATGAGGCGAACGTCCAGGTAGTTTGCCCTGGGATACGCCCAGTCGAGCACCTCGTAGTACACCAAGGCCTCCTTGCTCAGGCCCTTGCCCGGGAAGCTCGCCATCATGCGCAAGTCCGCCAGCGCCATGGGGAAATAGAAGAGCATCATGTCGTTTTGGATCGCGTCTTCCACGTCGTGCCCGGCAAAGGCATCCGGATACTGGCGCACCAGCTGCAGCGCGTTGGCACGTGCCTGCTGCGGCGAGATTTCGCAGGGAATACCCTGCTCGGGCACATACTCCGCACCAACGCCCATGGTCAGGCGCTTGCTAAACGTCCCCGGCTTGAGCAGGTCCGCAATGCCGATCTTATTGCCGCAGGACGGGCACTCAAACACACGCTGCGTTGACTCGCCCTCAAAGGACGCTCCGCAGAAGGGGCAAGGAATGCTCACATGCGTGGCCTCTTGGAACTCCTGCGCCGTGCCGCGATCCTCCCACAGCAGATGTTCCAGGACCGACTGATTGCGCCAGTGCGCATTGAAGAAATACCAGTCCGGGTCCTGCGGGCGCTCGAGTTGCGACACATGCGTGAGTTTGAGCAGTCCATCCACCACCGTCAACGGCGTATGGCGAATACCCAAAGCGCTCTTGGGCTCTCCGGCGTCCGCCTGCCACGGAACCACCGTGCCGCAATAGGCGCACTCAAAGCTGCGCTTAGCCTGGTGCGAGTACATAGGGCCGCCGCAGTTTTGACATTTAATGGCAAACATCTCGTCCATGGAAACGTCCTCCTTTGCACAGGGGCTGTCGACATTAAGTATGTCGAGCAAGCAGGCACATGCCCATACCCATGTGGCCCAAAATGGACCACCCAGGCAGACGAGAAGGCTCGCTCGTTAGCACCGGCAGACTATTGCTGCATTTTCTGAGCATCGGCGCACGGCGCCCCCGTGCGAGCTACACTATCCCCTTAAACATGATTGTGAGGACGACCGCTATGCTATTTGTAAATCGGCTGGTACATACGCTTGTTCCCGGCAGCGAGAGCGAGCCGGTCGATGCATCTTGCCGCACCAACGCGGGCTTTTCCGCAAGCCTCGTCTGCATTGGCCTCAACATCACCCTGTGCCTGGCCAAGGGCATCGCGGGTCTGCTCGCCGGCTCCGTCTCCCTCATCGCCGACGCTTTCAACAACCTCTCCGATGCCTCGAGCAACATTGTGAGCCTGCTCGGTTTCCGCCTTGCCAGCCGCCCGGCAGACGAAGGCCACCCCTATGGTCACGGCCGCTACGAGTACCTAGCCGGCCTGTTCGTCGCCGTCCTGGTTTGCGCCGTCGGCATCAACCTGATTCTCGAGTCGGTCACCAAGATCATCAAGCCCTCGCCCACCGCTTACACGTTTATTTCCCTTGCGGCACTGGCTACGTCCATGCTCGTTAAGCTCTGGATGGCAGCGTTCAACCGCACGCTGGGCGATCGCATCGACTCGGAGACGCTCATCGCCACGGCGCAGGACTCCAAAAACGACGTCATCACCTCGGGCTCGGTCTTGGTGGCGGCGCTTATTTCGCAGACGACCGGCTTTGATCTCGATGGCTGGGCAGGCCTGGGTGTGGGCATCTTCATCTGCATCAGCGGCCTGGGCCTGGTGCGCGACGCCATCAGCCCGTTGCTGGGGCAAGCGCCCGACCCCAAGCTCGTCCAGGCAATCCGCGACAAGATCATGTCCTATCCGCAGGTCTTGGGCACACACGACCTCATGGTGCACGACTACGGCCCCGGTCGTCAGTTTGCCAGCGCCCACGTGGAGATGCCCGGCGAGGGCGACGCGTTTGAGCACCACGAGATTCTGGACACCATCGAGCACGACATCAAGCGCCAGATGGGCATTGGTATCACGCTGCACTGCGACCCCATCGCGACAACCGGCGATGACTTGCGCGGCTGGGTCAAGCGCGGCGTCATGCAGATCGATCCCGCGCTCTCCATCCACGATCTGCACGAGCACAACGGGTTCGTTTCGTTTGACCTGGTGCGTCCCGACGGCTTTGACATATCCGACGAGGAGCTGCTGGAGCTCGTCACGCGCATCGTGCACGAGCGCCGACCCGATGCCTCATGCGTCGTTACGTTTGACTCGGGCTTTAGCTCGCCCGAGCGTCCGGCCGAGCAGCTGTAGCCCCGCTCCGCTCGTCCGCTAGTTTCCCTGCGCGCCCGAGATGCCGTTTTGCAGTGCGTTCCAGGCATCCGTCGCCATGTCGCCCAAGTTCTGCGCGGTATCGCCCAGATTTTGTGCCGTATCGCCCAGCTCTTGCGCCTTGTCTCCCAACTCCTGCGCCTTGTTGCTCAAGTCCTCCAGCGTATTGGAGCTCGAGCTGTCGGTACCGCTTTGGCCGTCGGACGAGTTGCCCGAACTGTTCTTGTGCGTGAGTTGAATTTCGAGGTTGCCGTTGTCGTTATAGCAGGCAGAAGTAACGACCCAGTTGGCATCGACGACGGGCGTTGAGCCATCATCAGTCAGGACCACGGCATTCGAAAGATCGGCGCCGCGCGACTTGAGGATCTTCTTGGCGTTGGACCAGTACTGCCCCGGGATATCGCTCAGATCGACGGTGCCAGACGAGGCAGACTCGGTTTGCTCGGCAGTGGTATCGGCCGTTGAACTCCCCCGCTTGTTGAGCATGCCCGACACGATGGCAAACACAATCGACAGCGCAAAGAAGATCGCCAGCACGATGAGGATCTTCTTGATCACGCTCGACGAACGCGACGGCGTCTCTTCCTCGTCCTCGCCATATTGCGGAATCGACTTGGGGTACTCGCGATACGGCTCGCGCGACTCGTAGCGAGGCTGCGCCGTGCGAGGCAAATACGTCGTCTGCTGAGGCTGCGGAATGGGATTCTGCGGCAGGCTGTCATAGGAATTCGGCGTCGAGGCAGCATAAGAATCCTGCGGCGCGTAATCAAACGGATCCGGAGCTGCGTTGCCATAGGGGCCTTGCGAAGATGCAGCGTAAGAATCCTGCGCCGTGTCGCCATAGCCCATAACCCGGGTGGGCTCGGCAGAAGGCTGCGTCGCGGCGGGGTCGGTATAACCGGGGTTGGGAACAACGCGGGTCGCATCGGCGCTATCGCCAGCCTGCGCGGAACCGTAGCCGCCCATCACGGTTGTCTTGTCCTGATCCATGCAACGATTCCTTTCCGTCGCGCGTGAGCCTCAAGTTATCCATGCATTCTACCCGCGCAAAAGCCTATGACGGGCAGAGTCCGTCGGTATCTACAAGACATGCGCGGGCCTAAGGATCAAAAAGCCCCGCCGTGCCTTGTGGGCGCGGCGGGGCGGGCTAGCAGCTATGGACAGCAGGCTTAGAACAGGCCGGTGATGTTGCCGTCGTTGTCGACGTCGATGTTTTCGGCCGCGGGCACCTTGGGCAGGCCCGGCATGGTCAGAACGCTGCCGGTCAGCGCGACCACAAAGTGGGCGCCGGCAGAAACCTTGAGCTCACGCACGGTGATGCGGAAGTTCTCGGGAGCGCCCAGGACCTTGGCGTTGTCGCTAAAGCTGTACTGCGTCTTGGCGACGCACACCGGCAGGTTGCCAAAGCCGTTCTCGCGCAGCTCGGCGAGCTGGCGCTTGGCGGCCGGCGTAAAGTCAACGCCGTCGGCGCGGTAGACCTTGGTGGCAACGGCCTCGAGGGCATCAGCGACATCAGCGCCGTCCTCATAGGCAAACTTGAGCTCGCTCGGCTGCTCAATCAGACGCATGACCTCATCGGCCAGCTCGAGCGCGCCCTCGCCGCCCTTGGCCCAGACCTCGGAAAGCTTAACGTTGACGCCGAGCTTCTGGCACTCGGACTCGATGAGCGCAAGCTCGGCCTCGGTGTCCGTCGGGAAGCGGTTGATGGCGACCACGCAGGGCAGACCATAAACGTTCTGGATGTTGTCGACATGACGCAGCAAGTTGGGCATGCCAGCCTTGAGTGCCTCGAGGTTCTCCTCGTTGAGGTCGGCCTTGGCGACGCCACCGTTGTACTTCAGCGCACGAGCGGTCGCGACGACCACGACGGCGCTGGGGCGAACGCCCGTCATGCGGCACTTAATGTCGAGGAACTTCTCGGCACCCAGATCGGCACCGAAGCCGGCCTCGGTAATGGCGACATCGCCAAAGCGCATCGCCATACGCGTGGCCATGATAGAGTTGCAGCCGTGGGCAATGTTGGCGAAGGGGCCGCCGTGGACAAACGCGGGCGTGCCCTCGAGTGTTTGCACCAAGTTGGGCTTGAGCGCATCCTTAAGCAGCGCAGCCATGGCGCCCTGAGCCTTGAGGTCGCGGGCGCGGACGGGCTCGCCGGCATAGCTGTAGCCGACGACGATCTCGCCCAAGCGCTCCTTGAGATCGTTGATGCTCGTGGACAGGCACAGGATTGCCATGACCTCGGAGGCAACGGTGATATCGAAGCCGTCCTCGCGCGGCACGCCCTGGGCCTTACCGCCAATGCCGTCGATGACGTGGCGCAGCTGACGGTCGTTCATATCGACGACGCGCTTCCAAGTGATGCGCTTAACGTCAATACCGAGCTGATTGCCCTGCTGGATGTGGTTGTCGAGCATGGCGGCCAGCAGGTTGTTGGCAGCACCGATGGCATGGAAGTCACCGGTAAAGTGCAGGTTGATATCCTCCATGGGGATGACCTGAGCCCAGCCGCCGCCGGCAGCACCGCCCTTAACGCCAAAGACGGGGCCGAGCGAAGGCTCGCGCAGGGCCACGGCACTCTTGACGCCGCGACGACGCAGGCCATCGGCCAGACCGATGGTCGTGGTGGTCTTGCCCTCGCCCGCAGGCGTTGGGTTGATAGCGGTCACGAGGACGAGCTTGGCCTGGTGATCGGTCGGCTCGTTGAGCAGTGAATAGTCAACCTTAGCCTTGTCGAAGCCGTACGGAATCAGGTGCTTTACGTCGACGCCGGCGTTCTTAGCCACCTCGGTAATGGGCAGCGGCGTGACGGAACGTGCGATTTCGATGTCAGTAGGCATGGGCGGTCCTTTCGTTACCGAATGAGAAAAAGACCAATTCAGCATAGCACGGGCGCGCAATAGTAAAACACCCGTAACCGATGAATGGCGATATGTTTATCCAATGCTCAGTGATAGCCTACAGACTAGCCAAAACAAAGCGCCCTAAACGGTAGGTTCAATCCCCAGGTGCTCAAAGGTGCGGAGGGTTGCCTGACGGCCCTGCGGCGTACGAATCATCAATCCGCACTGCAGCAAATAGGGCTCATAGACATCCTCGAGCGTGCCCGGGTCCTCGCCCACCGCGCTGGCAAGGGTCGTAAGTCCCACGGCACGGCCGGAGAACGTCTTGGCGAGCGTCTCCAAAATGCGAATATCCATCCAGTCCAGACCGAGTTCGTCGATCTCGAAGAACTCAAGCGCCTGGCGACAGATATCGAGCTCAATGGGACCGTTGCCGCGCACCTGCGCATAGTCGCGCACGCGCTTGAGCAGGCGGTTGGCAAGACGTGGCGTGCCGCGCGAACGCGAGCCGATCTCGAGTGCACTGGGATGGTCGATCGTCACGCCCAGGATAGTCGCCGAGCGCGTCACAATCTGCGCGAGCTCCTCGACCGTGTAGTAATCCAGGCGATACGAAATGCCAAAGCGGTCGCGCAACGGGCCGGTCAACATGCCTGAGCGGGTCGTTGCCGCTACCAGCGTAAACTTAGGAATATCCAGGCGAATCGAGCGCGCCGCCGGACCCTTGCCAATCACGATATCGAGGGCAAAGTCCTCCATCGCGGGGTACAGGACCTCCTCGACCGAACGGTTGAGGCGGTGGATCTCGTCGATAAACAGCACATCACCCGGCTGCAAGTTAGTAAGGATGGCCGCCAGGTCGCCCGTGCGCGCGATGGCAGGGCCACTCGTGGTCTTGATCTGAGCGCCCAGCTCGTTGGCGATAACGGTGGCCAGCGTGGTCTTGCCCAGGCCCGGAGGACCCGAGAAAATCACGTGGTCGAGCGTCTCGCCACGGCTCTGCGCCGCTTCGATCAACACGCGCAGGCTCTGCTTGATGTGCTCCTGGCCGCAGTAGTCGTCCAGGCGCTGGGGGCGCAAAGTGCGGTCGACATCGAGGTCCTCGGCCGTCAGCTCCGAGCCCACCATGCGCTCGCCGTGCGCCATGGATGCCGCCGGCGAGTTGCCGGGCGTCGCCCACAGGTCCTGAGAGTCATCGGCTTCCCACATCACGCATCCATTCCAAGTCGCTTAAGCGCCGCGCCGAGCAGATCCTCGACACGCATATTCTGCCCATCATACCCGCTCAGGGCAACATCGGTCTCCTGCGGGCTAAAGCCCATGGAAAGGAGCGCCGCACGGGCGTCATCGATCGCCGAAGGAGCGGCGGCGGGAACCGGCATCGCAACCTGGCCGGGAATCACGTCGACCGGCACAAAGCCCTTATCCTTGGCAAAGGTGCTCTTGAGTTCCAGGATCAGGCGCTGAGCTGTCTTTTTGCCCACACCGGGTACCTTGGCCATGCCCTTGTCGTCCTCGGCCATCACCAGCGAATACAGCTGCCCCACGGTATAGGTGGAAAGCACGGCAAGCGCCAGGCGCGGGCCAACGCCCGAAACGGACACGAGCCGATCGAACATCGTGCGCTCATCCTTAGAGGAAAAACCGAAAAGTGTCATGGCGTCCTCGCGCACCTGCATACGCGTGTAGAGGCGGACCTCGCCCCCGGGCGTCGGCAACGTGGCCGCAGTGCTGCCCGAAATACCGAGCTCAAAGCCAACGCCCGACACATCGACGACAGCAGAGCTCATCGTGGCCTCGACAAGCGTTCCGTGGAGCTGGGAAATCATCAGTATCCGGTTCCTCTCTGTTGATAGAACTCGCCACCGGTAAGGGCGCGGGTGCGGCTGAGGTTTACGTGGCAGATGGCGCAGGCCAGGGCATCGGCGGCATGGTCGGGATGCGGGTCGTGGTCGAGCTGTGTGAGCGTGCGTACCATATAGGCGACCTGCCGCTTGTCCGCGGCGCCGGTGCCCACCACAGCCTGTTTGATCTGCATGGGCGTGTACTCGCCAATCTCGAGCGCGCATTCCGAAAGCGCTACGAGTGCAGCACCGCGGGCATGCGCCGTAGGGATGGCCGAACGAACGTTGGCGCCAAAGTAGATACTCTCGACAGCAGCCGTGTCGGGTCGATAACGCTCGACGACATCCTTAAGGTCACGGGCGATATGCGACAGGCGCACCGCGAGCGGACTTCCGGCACTGGTCTCGATGCAGCCATAGGCACGGCAGCGAACCTCGCCGCGCCGCTCCTCGATAATCCCCCAACCCGTATGGGCCAAACCGGGGTCGATGCCCAAGATAACCAAGCCAACCCCCCCCTCGCCACAAGCACAGCGCAAGGCAAAGCCCCGCGCATCATTCACGAACGTCTGTTCTAGAATAACACAATAACGACCGCATCTAGCAAGCAAGGTTGAACCATAGGTTGAGCATAAGTCAGCGAGCGAGTCCCTGCCGTGGCAAGGTGTCGCGAAAGAGGAGCGCCGCGTACTTCTGTACGCAAGCGACGGTTTGAGCGGCAGATTGCCCGGCAGGGGCTCGCGCAGCGTCAACTCGTTACGCGGTTTGGCAAAACCGCGTAACCTTGGTCCCATCCCATAGTTAGTTTTGGCTAAAGAACGGGAACTGCCTCGGATCCACCGGCGGATGCGGCATCGGGCCACCCTGGGGACTACCTTGCGAGCCGCCCTGACCGCCCATCATCTTATCGATGGCGTCCTGAACTTCGCCCTCGAACTTTTTCATTCCCTCGTGTAAACGACGCTGACCGTCCTCAGAGCGCAGCTCCTCCATTTGCTCGGGCGAAATACCCAGTAGCTCGCCCAGCACGCCCATCATCTCGTTTCGCACGCGCTCGCTCGTATCCTCGTCAGCAAAACGGCGCACCTCGGCGCGCGCCAGCGAATCGACCGTCATACGCTCCTTGCCGTTAAGCCCCAGGTCGGACCACGCGAGCATATACGGCCAGGCACGCTCGGCAAACGAACGGGCCGAGACGATCGGCGCCATCGGCAACATGCGGCGGGCAGCCTCACCCTGTCGAACGAGCATCAGCAGCAGCGAGCAGGCCTCAGGCTTGCCAGCGGCCATCGGGATGTCGTCGAAAGATCGATTGCGGTCCACGTGCGCCTCGAGCGCGCCATCGACCTCACCCGGCTCAAGCCCGCCGAGCAGCTGTGCCGCACGGTCGAGCATATCGACCGGACCGTCGAGCGTCGAGAGCGCCTGCGCCAGCACGCGCTCCATACAATCTTCCACTGCGTTGAGCGTCACGAGCTCTTGGGGCACCACGGCAGACGTGCGGTTGCGTACACGCGCCACAAACTCAAGCGTCGACAGGTACACATCGCCAAAGGGCGCAAAGTCGCCCTGGTAGCCGCCGCAAAGCGCCGGCGCCGCCAGCGCATACTCGGTTTTGGACAGCGGGCTCAGCGCCATCGCACCCAGCTCGAGCGCCGTGTCCTCCAGCATGAGGCCCAGCGTGCGCGAGCGCAGACGCTCGGCATCGCCCGCCGACACGTCGCGATCGAGCACACGCGCCGCATCCGGTGCATCGCGCTCGACGGTGCGAATGTGCAGACGCTCGGCAATGGCGCGGACGGCGGCACAGCGGGCAGCCTCGGCCTCTTCCTGCGCCGGCGTAAAGATACGGTTGCGTCCCAGCACCAGGCCAATCACATTGCGCGGGCCCAGAGCGTCGACGGCCAGCGCCGCCAGCAGGGACGACGGCAAGTCACCCTCGAGTGCCACCACAGCACGCGAAGCACCGTGGGCTCGGGCGTTGTCGCGCACGGCGAGCACCAGCGCCTGCCACAGCCACTCCTCGGAACGGAACTCGGGCAGTTCGTGATCTTCCAGGGCATCGAGCATCACGCCACGCTGAATCTCCTGAACCAGCAGGCTCTCCTCAAAACACGGTGCCTGGGCCACCACGCGACCGCAGTCGTCGAGCACAAACGAACCGCCGGTATACACCGACTCGTCATAGGCACCGACCGGCGCCATGCAGGCAAACCACACGCTGCGCTTGGATGCGATCTTGCGGTAGGTGCCGCTGCGAACGGCGGCAATGGCGGCAGTCTCGCGGTCGGTCATGTCAAACGCGTTGAATTGGAAATACGCAATGAGGTCAACACCAGTCGGCAGCATCTCGAGTTCGCGGTCCAAGTCAAAAATCACGGCGATGCGCACGCCGTCCGCGTCGAACACCGGCGGCGCCCAACGTGTGTCGTTGTTCTCGCCACGCTGCAGGGCAATGCTCGAACGCGCCGGCACCACATGACCGTCCTTGAGCATCATGTAGTCGAGCAGCGGCTGGCCCTCAAACGAAACCGCCGCGGGCACGATGCAGATCATGTCAAGCTCCTGGATACGCTCGGCGACACCAGTCAAGCCGGCAAGCATGTCGTGCTCAAAGTCGGCAGCGCCCACCAGGCCACCGGGCACGGCGCCCATAAAGAGCGGAGCCGGAACGCACAGCACGCGCGCCCCGCGCTCGCGGGCCAGACGAGCCTGGTCCTCGATGCGGCCGCAAATGCCCTCAATATCACCCAGGCGCATATCGATCTGTGCAAGCGCGAGCTTCATGGCTCAGCCCTTTCCGTCGTAAACCATCGAAATCGTAGTAAAAGCGCCGGCCGCATAATGCAGCCGGCGCTTGCATGTGCATATGTTAGCTATGATACCCCGAGCGGGGGCGCGCTCCTAGAATGTCGTGGACCACAGCCCGTGCAGGTTGCAGTAGGCATAGACGGTACCGGTCTTGGAGCCGCCCGCGAAAAACGTCGCGGGTTTCATGCCGGGCTCAAGGTAATGGACCTCTAAGCGGCCCTCGGCCTCAAGGGCGATCCACTCAATGTAATGCTCGGGCAGGCTGGGGTGCTCGACCGAGCCAACGCGTGCGCGAATCACGTGACCGTCGCGCTCGGTCTCGACAACAGGCACGTGCTTCTCGTGCGCCGCGTCCTCAGTGTTTGCGGTCAGCTCCGTGCAACCGGCAGAGGTCGCAACGCCGTCGCCAAGGGCGGCGATGAGCTTGCCGTCGGGGTCCTTAAAGAATTTCGCCATGATGTTCTCCTTTGCTGATGTGCCGATGTTCTCGATGGTTCTTATGCCCAAAGGCAGGCGAACCATCCACGGCATGGCAAATGAACACATAACGGGCGGAAACGGTGGGGCGGCGCGTACTATCCGCCTCGGCAACCCCATCCCGCGCGCGGTTAGCGACCGTCGCCGCCGAGCAGCGCCAGAACATCCTCGCGGGTAAACAGCGCCGACGAGATACCATCGCCGCCGAGCACACTGTTGACCAGATCACGCTTGGACTCCTGCATCTGCATAATGCGTTCCTCGATAGTGTCCTTGGCGATGAGCTTGTACACGGTCACGGTGTGCTGCTGGCCAATGCGGTGGGCGCGGTCGGTCGCCTGGTCCTGCGCCGCCACGTTCCACCACGGGTCGTAGTGGATGACCACGTCGGCAGCCGTCAAATTAAGGCCCACGCCGCCCGCCTTGAGCGAAATCAAGAACACCGGCACCTCGCCCGCCTGGAACTGTGCAACCATCTTGGCGCGGCTCTCCTTAGACGATGCGCCCGTAAGCTTAAGGAAGGCGATGTCCTCCTTGGCCAGGCGCTTGCCGATGATATCGAGCATGCCCGTAAACTGGCTGAACAGCAAGATGCGATGACCGCCGTCGAGCGCGCCGTGCACGAGCTCCATGCACGTATCGAGCTTGGCACTTCCCGCCTTGTAGTCCGCATAGTGTAGATGCGGGTCGCAGCAGATCTGACGCAGCTTGGTGAGCTCGGCAAGTACCTTGAGCTTGTCTTTCTTAAACTCCCCCGCCTCGCGGTGCTGCACTTGTTGGGCAATGCGGTCCTGGTTGGCCAGGTAGAGCTTGCGCTGCTCGCCGGCAAGCTGCGCCATCACCGTGTCTTCGATCTTCTCGGGCAGGTCGGCCACCACGTCTTCCTTAACGCGACGCAGCACAAACGGCGACACGAGCGCCTGCAGACGAGCGGCGGTGTCGCCCTCGGCATGCTCGACGGGACTCTCAAAGCGCTTGGCAAACGACTCGCGCGTGCCAAGCAGGCCCGGCATCAAAAAGTCGAAGATGCTCCAGAGCTCGGACAAGCGGTTTTCGATGGGCGTGCCCGTCAGAGCAAAGCGCACGCCGGCAGGCAGGCGCTTGGTGGCGCGAGCCACCTGCGTGAGCGGGTTTTTAATGTACTGAGCCTCGTCGAGCACCACACGGGCAAAATCCTGCTCGACGTACTCGTCGATATCGCGACGCATAAGGTCATACGACGTCACGACCACGTTATGCTCGGCCACGCCGGCAATCTGCACGCGGCGCTGCGCCTTGGCGCCCACGATGGCGCACACATCAAGCGAGGGGGCAAAGCGCTCCAGCTCGGCAGCCCAGTTGTACACAAGCGACGCAGGACATACCACGAGCGTAGGCTTGGTGTCCCCCGCTTCCACGCGCGCCAGAATGTGCGCGATCATCTGCAGCGTTTTGCCCAGGCCCATATCGTCGGCCAAGATGCCGCCAAGGCCCAAATGCTCGAGCGAGCCGAGCCACTGGTAGCCGTCAATCTGGTAGCCACGCAGCGTGGCCTTGAGCGAGGCGGGTACCGTAAAGTCCATCTTGCCGAGCGTATCCAGGCGCTCAACGGTGCGGCGGAACGCCGCGTCGCGATCGGCCTCGAGCGCCGGCGTGCGCGCGAGCATGCTATCGACAAAAAGGGTGCTCGACGCGGGAAGCGACACGCCGTCGAGCAGGTCGACGGCATCGACACCCAAGTCCTCGGCAAGGCCAAACGCAGCACGAGCGCCCTCGTCCAGGCGCACGATGTCGCCGGACGTAAGGCGCGCGAACGTCTGGTGGCGCTTATACGAATCGAGATAGATGGCAAGGTCAGCCGCCGAAAGCCCGCTCGCACCCAGCTCGACGTCGAGCAAGTTGCTCTTGACGGTGGCACGCACCGAGAGCTTAGGCGCAGGGCGTACCGAGATCTGGCGCAGGCGATCGCTGAGCATGACCTCGCCCAGCTCGGACAGGGCAGACAGGCCCTCGGTCAGCAAGCGGAACAGGCTCTCGTCATCGCGCTCCTCAAACGCCAGGCCGCCCTCGCGGAAATCGAAGTACATGGCAGCCGTGTCCATAACGCGAAACTCCGCCAGCGTATCGCGGGGCGGAACGCCGGGGCGTTGCTCTTCGAAAGGACTGCCCGGAGCACCAAGACTAAAGAGATCTGCCGACCAATCGCCGTAGGCCACCGTAATCTTGCAGGTCACAAGGCCATCGTCGACGCCAATCGCCATGGCAAAACTCGGCTCGGGCGCCACGGTATCGAGCGCAGCGGGCGCGGTCAAGTCGGTGTAGTCGCGCAAGATAGGCAGTGCCATGCGGCAGAACTCGCCCACCTGGTCGGCGGCGATATGGACCGGTGTGCGGCAGGGCAGCAAGTGCGAAAGGAACGGCGCCGCATGTTGGGCAAACGCCGTGTCGGTACGGCGCGCGCGGCGCGTATCGACCAGATAGGCTGCGTCGCTCGCGACAAAGCAATACGTATCGGCCGGAAGGCGCAAGTCGTAGCTGCCTCCCGCCGCCGGTGCAATCTTGGCGGCAAGGAGCGGCGGGCGCTTAGCCGGGACTTCGCCCTCCCCCTGCGGCGACGGCTCGACTTCCACCTCGTAGGAGCGATGCGTCGTCGTCCCCCGCGACCAAGCGGGCTCAAAGGACATGGACCTGCCACACAGCAGGTCCAGCACGGACACGACGGAATACTCGGATACCGGCAACTGACGCTCGGCGACAAAGCCGCTGCGGGCAAAGTCGTACGATGCCGAGCGCGAACTCGTGATGTCGCTCAGGTAGGCGACCGTCATTGCGATAAAGTCGAGCAGCTTTGTCGACACGTCATCGAAAGCCTCGGGCACATGAACAAACGTAAGCTTCTTGCCATAGGAGAACGTACCGCCGCGCACATAGGCATCGGCCATGCCGTCGATATCCTTAACCACGTAGGACACCGAACCGCAGCGAATGCGAAACTCGAGCGCCCAGTTAAAGCGATCGGCAAACAGCGGATTGTAGTACGGCACCAGCGAGGGCTCCAGCACCGCTTTGGGCGCATCGGGGTCAATGGTGCCGGCGAGCTTGCGACGCATGGCCACGAGCTCGTCCATGCGCGCGTCCGAAAGATCGGAAAGCGCCGCCACAAGGCTCGGACTCGTGGGGACGGGTGCCGGGAAGGGAAAGTTGGGGTTGACCGCAGATACGGTGGACGCGGGACGGGTGGGCTGCTTGGACTGTGCGGGCGGTACCGTAAACGTGCGGACCGGCGTGCGCAAACCCTCGACGGGCTCGGCGCCGCTGGCATCCAGATACGCCAACGCCGTGGCGATGGCGTGCTTGCACATGCCGGAATAGCGGAAGGCGGCGGGGCAATCGCAGTCGTAGTCGACAACCTCGTGCTCGTCCATGTCGAGCGCCACGTGCGTCTTGTACAGGTCGCCGCGCGAGCCGCGCACCGAGCCCTCAATGTTCACGTTTTTGGAGAAGCGCGAGCCGGAGTCCTCAAACGACAGCACGGCGCCGTTGAGCATGAGCGAGCGCCCCTTCATAAAGGTACTGCTGAGTGCCGCCTCCTTACGGAGCGCCTGTGCAAACGTCCCCTGTGCCATCACTTCCTCCAATCCACCCACCGGATGATTTTTCTGGGACGGGGATGAAAAAATCATTCCCGTCCCAGAAAGACTGGCCTCCCGCCACACGTCACCCAAAATGATTTTTTAATCCCCGTCCCAGAAAAATCATCTTAGATCACCGTCACTCTGCCTTGGTTACCCACGATGGCCTTGGCCTCGGCCAGCAGCGGAATCGAGCGTGCGTTGACCTTGGCCGGCACCTCGGCACGCAGCACACGCCCGTCCACCTGCTCGATAAAGATCTCCACGCGGTCGCCGCCCGGGTTGGCGGTAAGCACCGTGGCAAGACGCGCCATATTGCCCTGGCTAAAGCGGCTGTTGGGCACCATGACCTCAAACACCTTGGGCTTGTTGTTCTCTTCGTTAAGCTCCAGCGGCACGATCTCCTGCGCGATGATCTGGTCGCCGCGGTCCGAGCGCTCGAGCTTGCCCTTAATGCGCACAAACGCATCAGACAGCTGCGCGCCGGTCTCGGGATCGACCTCGCCGTACAGGTACCCCTCGGCCTCCTTGTAGGTCTTGGGGAACACCACGACCGTGGCCTCGCCTTCCATGTCCTCGAGCTGCACGATGCCCATGGGGTCGCCGTTTTTGGTCACGCGCTTGGACACGCTCGAGACCATACCGGCCCACCACAGCGCCTTGCCCTCGGGAATCTCCTGGTTGATGGTGCCGCCCGTGGGGTTTTGCACCTCATAGCCGGTGTCGATCTGCGAGAACGAAAAGTCGCGCGCCTTGGCTAGCGCATACTCAAACGGGCGCAGCGGGTGGTCCGAGACGTAGATGCCCAGAACCTCCTTCTCCTGGCTCAGCTTAAGGTGACGGTCCCACTCCTGGCCGTCCGGATCGGGCACGCTCACCTCAAAGCCCGAGCCCTCAACGTCGCCAAACATATCGAAGAACGAGGTCTGGCCGCTCGCGCGATCCTTCTGGCGCTTCACCGCGGCATCGATGATGTTCTCGGGGTTGTTCTTATCCACAAAGTGCATCATCTGGCGACGCGGATACCCCGTGGAGTCGAAGGCGCCTGCCTTGATGAGCGATTCGATCACGCGACGGTTGGCCTGGCTCGAGTCCACGCGCTCGACAAAGTCGTGCAGCGTCTTAAACGGGCCGCCCGCCTCGCGCTCGGCGATAATCGCCTGCGCCACGCCGGTGCCCACGCCGCGGATGCCGGCCAGACCAAAGCGCACGCCCTCCTTGGTAGCCGTGAACTCGGTACCGGACTCGTTGACATCTGGCGAAAGCACGGGGATGCCGTCGTGGCGGCACGCCGAGACGTAGTGAACGATCTTGTCGGTCTTGCCCGTATAGGACGTCAGAACGGCCGCCATATACTCGTGCGGATAGTGCGCCTTGAGCCACGCCGTCTGCATAACCAGAATGGCGTAGCCGGCGGAGTGCGACTTGTTAAAGGCGTAAGATGCGAACTCGAGAACATCGTCCCAAATCTTCTGGGCGACCTCGCGCGTGTAGTTGTTCTTGATAGCGCCGTTCATCCAGTGGTCGTAGGTGGTCTCGTCCGAGCCATCCTCCCAGTGGAGCACCGTCGACGTGAGCAGCTTGATCTTTTTCTTAGCCACGGGCTTACGGATACGCGAGTCCGATTCGCCCTTGGAGAAGCCGCACATCTCGACGGAGATGAGCATAACCTGCTCCTGGTAGACCATGGTGCCGTAGGTTTCGCCCAGGATGTCGTCCAGGCGGTCGTCGTAGGAGACGGCCGGCTCCTTGCCGTTCATACGGTTGATGTAGGACGAAACCATGCCGGCGCCCAGCGGGCCCGGGCGGTACAGAGCGATCAATGCCACGACGTGTTTGTACTCGGTGGGCTTCATGTTCTTGATCGTGGCCGTCATGCCGGCGGACTCGACCTGGAAGACGCCGGCGGTGTGGCCGGAACCCATGAGCTTAAAGATCTCGGGATCGTCAAAGGGAATCTCTTCCTCTTTGATGTCGATGCCGAAGTTCTTTTTGATGTTGGCCTTGGCCTTAGAAATAACCGTCAGCGTACGCAGGCCCAGGAAGTCCATCTTGAGCAGGCCCATGTCGGCAACGGTATGGCCCTCGTACTGGGTAATCTCAACGCCGCCCTTGGTGTCGAGCTTGGTGGGCACGTGCTCGTTGACGGGGTCACGGCAGATCAGAACGGCGCACGCGTGCACGCCCTCGCCACGGGTGAGGCCCTCGATCGAGAGCGCCGTGTCGATGATGCGGCGGGCGTCGTCGTCCTTTTTATAGGCCTCGGCAAAGTCGGGGTTAAACAGGTCCTCTTTGCCGGGTTGTTTTTCGAGTACTTGCTTGAGCTTGACCTTGGGATCGCTCGAGACCATCTTGGACAGGCGCTGGCCCATGTAGACCGGGTAGTCCAGGACGCGTGCGGCGTCGTTGATGGCCTGCTTGGCCTTAATGGTCGAGTAGGTGATGACGTGGGTGACCTTCTCGGGGCCGTAGAGCTGGCGAACGTGCTCCACGACCTCGAGGCGCCGCTCATCGTCGAAGTCCATATCGATATCGGGCATCTCGGTACGCTGTGGGGACAGGAACCTCTCGAACATAAGGCCGTTCTCGAGCGGGTCGAACGCGGTGATGTTCATGGCGTAGGCGACGATAGCGCCGGCGGCCGAGCCACGGCCGGGGCCGACGCCGATGCCGTTGTCCTTGGCCCATTGCACGTACTCGGCGACGATGAGGAAGTAGGCGGCAAAGCCCTTGTCGCAGATGACCTTGTATTCGTACTCAAAGCGCTCTTTGATGTTGACGCCACCGATCTCGCGCGTGGCCCAGTCGTCACCGTAGTGCTGGCGCAGGCCCTTCTCGCACTCGCGGCGGAACTGGCTCTCGTGCGTCTCGCCGGGATCGAGCAGCGGGAAGCGCGGCAGGATGATGGAGTCCCAGTCCAGCTCCACGTAGCACTTGTCGGCGATCTCGAGCGTGTTGTCGCAGGCCTCGGGGCAATACGGGAACATCGCCCGCATCTCCTCCTCGGTCTTCATGTAAAACTCCGAGCCGGTCATGCGCATGCGGTTGGGGTCGTCGACCTTGGCGTTCATGCCAATGCACATGATGACGTCCTGCACGGGCGCATCCTCGCGGCGCAGGTAGTGGAAGTCGTTGGTGGCGATGACCTTGACGCCCACCTGTTTGGCAATGTCGATGAGCGTGCGGTCCATCTGCTCGTCGGTCAGGCCGTTGTCGGTGGTGATGCCGTGTTCCTGGATCTCGATGTAGAAGTCGCCGGGCTCGAAGGTGTCGCGGAAGGTCTCGGCCCACTTGATGGCGCCTTCCATGTCGCCGCGGTCGATGTATTTGGGGATGATGCCCGCGATGCAGGCACTCGTGCAGATCATGCCCTTGGCGTGGCGGCGCAGGTTGTCGAGCGTCACGCGCGGCTTGTAATAAAAGCCCTGCACGGCGGCCTCGGAGACCGTCTGCATCAGGTTGACGTAGCCCTCCTGGTCCTTGGCCAGAAGGATCATGTGGTAGAGCTCGGGCTTGTGGTCGCGGGCAAGGGTCTCGTCCGGCGTAAAGTAGACCTCGCAGCCAAAGATGGGCTTGATGACCAGGGGCGGCTTGAGCTCGTCGATGTTGCCCTTCTCGTCCCACATGGCCATGTCCTTCACATACTGGGCATGCTCGCGCGGGTTTTCCTCGGGATCGGGCTCCACCAGCTCGTCGCGGCGGTCCTTTTCCAAGAAGGCCTTGTCGTGGCTCCAGGTTTTGTACTCGGGCGTGTTGTGGTTGACGGCGTCACAGGCCAGCGCCAGGTCGGGCACGCCATACATGTAGCCGTGGTCGGTAATGGCCACGGCGGGCATGCCAAGCTCAACGGCACGGTTGACCATATCCTGGATACGGGTTGCGCCGTCGAGCATGGAAAAAACAGTGTGATTGTGCAGATGGACGAATGCCATGTGATGAGCTCCGATGCGGGTTCGTGTTCTGACTGAACGATTTTACCGCACGGCACGGACAGCACCCGAACCTAGCCAAACCAACACGGCTCCTCTTGCAGTTGCGGTGGAATAGTTCCCGCTTGGGCCACCTGGGTCGCAATACAGGAACTATTCCACCGCAAGTTATCTGAGGGCTAGAGGTTGTAGGTGACTACTTGAGGTTCGGCGGGTTCGACGAAGATGGCTGGATTCGCCTGCTCCACGCGGACGAACTTGACGGTCACGGCCGCAAAGCCCGCCTTGTGCAACACATCGGCGTAGACGCGCGCCTGCAAGGCGTGCTTCTCGAGCAGCTGTTCCGGCGTCTCGTCCGGTGTGCCGCCCGTCTTGTAGTCGATGACCAGCGCGCGTGACGAATCCGCCGGGTTCGTCGCCAAAGCGTCGATGGCGCCCTCGGCATAGGCACCGTAGCGGGCGATGTCCTCGTCCTCGCAACCCAGCGAGAAGAACGGCACCTCGGCACGGATGCACGGCCACACGAGCAGGTCGGCACGAACCGACGACTTGAGCCAGCGATCCAGGGCAACGTCGAAGCGCTCGCGCTGTTCTGGCGTCAAGCGCCACAGGCGCGCCAGCGCATCGGCACGCGCAGCGGGCAACGCATCGGCACCCATCTCGATGAGCCACTGGCAGGCGGCGTGGAAGGCCGAACCCAAGGCCATGGGATTGCCGACGGGCTCGACAGCAGCCACGTCTGCATCCGTCATCTCCGAGCCATCCGACTCTGCATCATCGCCGGACTCGTCCATGGGAACACGAGCCTCGGCGGCACGGTCTTCCGTCTCGGCATGGAGTGCCGCGGCGATTGACGAGTAGCTGTACGAATCGCGCGCCGGATACGGACAGATGCCCATGCGCACGCCCACTGCCTGGGGATACACAAGCTCAAACGAATCGGGCTTGGGGTCGGCAGGACCGGGGGCGATTGTACTGGCCGAATCGTCGGCAGCATCCGTATCGGCATCGCCACGAACAAGCCTGCCCTCGGCATCCAGCGAAGCGTTGGCCTCAAACGCCTGCTCGCCAAAGGTAAAGTCCGCGAGCGAAATGAGCTCGTAGTCGCCCGGCTTGGAGTTGTCGAACGTCAAACGATCACTATCGAGCTGTGGCATGTCCAGAGCGTCGGTCGGCAAAATACGGCGCAGCACGTCGTAGGTCAGATCGGTCTCGACGTCGAAGGTCGGCGCCGTCACCTTGCCACGGCTCACGCCGGCATCCATCGCCAAGATCACCAGCTCGCGCGCACGCGTCATGGCGACATAGAGCAAACGAGCCCGCTCTTCGAGCGAAAGCTGCAGGTCGTCGTTGCGCAGGCGAGCAAATGCCTCAGCGGGAGAACCCGTCGCGCAGACGTCCTCCATGAGCTCCGGCGGCAGCCATAGCGACGTGCCCTTGCCCTTAAACGCATGCTCAAACTGCTTTTTAACGTCGTCGCCCTTCACAAAGGTTCCGTCGGCGAGCTTAACGCCGTCGAAGCGTGCAGGCAGTGCCACAACCTGCGCCCCGCCCTCGACACGCCCCATCTGAGCCGCACCGGACGATTTGCGCACGCCAAAGCACTCGGCGACCGCCACGACCGGATATTCCAGGCCCTTGGATGCGTGCACCGTCATGATGCGCACCGCGCCGTCGCCCTCCTCGTTGAGGGCACCCGGGGCTTCCTTGCCCGCTAGGAAGCGATCAAAGGCAAGCGCGATGGAACGCGGCGAGTTGCCGAACTCGGCCTCCGCCTCGGCCACGGCATCAAGCGCCTTGAGCACGTTGGCGGCAATGGCCTTGCCCTCGGGGCCGCGCTGCGCCAGACGCACGAACCAGCCCGAAGCGTTGACCACGTCGCGCGCGATCGCCGCGAACGAATCGCGACCCACACGACGAAGCGCATACCGCAGCACCTCGCGGGCGCGCGTCACGAGCGGCAAGTCTTGCAAACCCGGCACATCGGAATCACTCATGATGCCCACGTCGATATTCCGGCGCGAGGTCTCCCCCGTCTCGCTATCGAGCTTGGTCGCCAGCGCCAAAAACTCCTGGGCGCCCAGCGCAAACATCGGCGAGGCCAGCAGCGGCATAAGGCCCTGCGCCGTATCGGCCGGATTGGCGAGCGCGCAAACCAGGGCGCGCACCGTCTGCACCTCGGCTGCTTGGGCAAAGACTGAGCCGCCTGCGATCACGCAGTCGAGCCCCTGGTCGCGGAAGGCCTGGGCGTAGACGTCGGCGTTGGTCATGCGGCCCAGCAGCAGCACCATGCCGCCCTGGGGCTGGCCGGCATCGGCAAGCGCGCGGAATCGCTCGGCGATCGCACGGGCCTTGGCCTGTGTGCGCTCTTGTGTGCTGCCGCCGGCAACAAAGAGGGCCTGGCGACGCGAGGCGTCTGCCACCAGCGCGTCCTTGCGGCCGTCGCTCGCCTCAAGGTCCAAAAAGCCCTGCATCAGGCCGCCGTTGTCGCCGTCGAAGACGCGTGCCACGTAACGCAGCACCTCGTCATGGCTGCGGAAGTTGCGCACGAGCTTGACGAGCTCGCCGGCGGGGGCATCCGTCGTGGCGACCGTCTCGGACGCCGCCGTCGATCCCACTTTGCGCTCCTGGCGACGGAACACCTCGACCTCGGCGCCGCGGAAGCGATAGATCGACTGCTGCGCATCGCCCACGGTGCACAGCGCGCGCTCCCCCGCGCCCGTCAGATAACGGATCAAATCGACCTGCATCTGGTCGGTATCCTGGAACTCGTCGATCATGACCATCTTAAAGCGGCCCTCGTACGCCGCTCGGATGGCTGGGTAATCGCGCAGGGCCTCGTAGGCCATGCGTAGCAGGTCGTTGTTGTCGAGGGCAGACTGGCCGGCCTTGAGCGCGCGGTACTCAGCCTCTACAGAGCGGGCCAAGCCCACCAGTGCATCGAGCGCGGGACCACCGCAGGCCAACACGATATTGATAAACGCATCGGCGGCCTCGGCCTTGAGCAGCTCAACCTGCTCCTTGGGGAACGCCTTGCTCGCGCGCGGCATGGTGCACGACATCATGAGTCGCGCCGCATCGGCCATGGTCTTGCCGCTCGCCTCGAATGCATCGATGGCATCGAGCGCCGTCTGCGCCTTCTCGGTCGCGGCCTTGCTTGCGCCCAGCGCCGCGCGATAGGCATCGGCGAGTGCCGAGGTATCGGCCTGGCCGCGCGCCACGCGCACGTCGTCCATACCGCCCGGCAGCTGGCTCGAGAGCTCCAGCAGCTCGCGCACCAGGCCCTTGATGGTGGTGCCGGCGCCAAAGGGACCGCCCTCGCCCGCCATGGGATACCAAGCGTAAAGGGCCTTGAGCGAGGCAGCGAGCTCGGGAGCAGCATCGGGTGCCGTCGCGCGGGCCAGCACATGCTCAACAGCCTGGTCCATAAGCTCGTCAGTATCGGTGAGCACCGTGAACTCGGGGTCGATGCCCAGCTCCAGCGCATGCGCGCGCAGGATACGCGAGCACATGCCGTGAATGGTCGAGATCCACGCGTCGTCGACGGTCAGGGCCTCCTCGTCCATGCCCTCGTCGATGAGCGCGCGGCGCACGCGGTCACGGATCTCGGCCGCGGCATCTTTGGTAAAGGTAATGGCGAGCACCTGGTCCAGATGCTCAACGAACGGACCGGACTCGGGCGAGAGCGCGTAGACGATGCGGCGCGTGAGGGTAAAGGTCTTGCCCGAACCGGCGCCCGCCGAGACAAACAGCGGACGGTCGAGCGTTTTGACGATCTGCAGCTGCTGCGGCATCAAAGTCGAAAGATCCATGGTCTACACGTCCCTCCTTACAAACGTTCCTTCGTGGTTATACGAGCAGCGCGCATGCGCGGCCTGAGCCGACGTCGGGTCGACAGCGGCAACGTTGCCTGCCTCGAGCTCGCGCAGACGCTCGGCGATGCCGGCCTCCACGCGATCGAGCAGGGCGTCGAAGTCCATGCTGCCACCCTCGCCGGGGAAACCTTTCTTAAGGCCCGGGATGCGACCGTCGCCGCGCTCTTCCTCGAGCAGCTCGGCGCTCGCGGCACCGCGCAACGCCGGCTTGCCGCCCTTGGTCGAAAAGTAGAGCGCCGCGCGGGTGTCCAAATCCAGCGCCCGGCGCATGGCCTGGGCGTAGATGAGCGTCTGGGTATGCGGCGGCAACCAGCGCGGGTCGTCAATGGGCGCCATGCCCGATTCCTCGTCGCGCACCGTGGGGTCGGCGAGCTTAAACTCCTCAACGCCCGTGCGATGCTTGTAGTCGATCACCACGGCACGATTCTCGGCGTCCACGTCCACGCGGTCGATGCGCCCGCCAAGCGGCCAGCCGGCATACTCGACCTTGAGCTCGTTGAAGGCAAACTCCAGGTAGCGCGGGGCAAAGGGGGCAAGCGCCTCGGACTCGTAGGCAAGCACGCCCTCCAGCTGCGGCAAGATCTCGGCCACCTGGCGCTCCTCCACCGCAGAGAGCGGCACCAGCGGGCCCTCCGTGCCTCGCTTGCCGGCGTGCTCGGCCAACGTCTCGTCAAAGACCTCGCGCAGCAGCTCCTGAGCGCGTGGCAGATTCTCGGGCGTCACGCGCTCCATGCCCTCCTGGGGCAGGCGGGCATGCAGGTGCTCCAGCACGTCGTGGACAAAGTTACCCTTCTCCATATTTCCAAAGCCCGCATCGATGGACTGGGGCTTCACGCGGTACGAGACGAACCAGCATAGTGGGCACGTCGAGTACGCCTCAATCTGCGAGGCGGACGTCAGACGCGGCACGAGCGGTGCGCCCTCGCCCTCACCGTCGCGGCGGCGCAGGACCAGATACGGAATGGCTTCATCGCTCAGATGCTGAGGAGCTTCGCAGGTCACGCGCTTGCACTCGATGCCCTCGCCGGCCGCTGGATCAAAATCAGCGACGATACCGCCCTCGCCCACGCACGCAACCTGGGCGGCGCCCGTGGCCTCGGCATGCGCTCGCAGCTCGGTCCACACGGCCGCCGGGTAGCACTCGCGCGCTTGGCGATCGTGCGTCACGCGGGCAAGCGCAACCGGGCCGCGCGCGGCCTGCATCGCGCGGCCAAAGCGCACGCGCAACAAGGCGGCAGGCTCAAGCGTCACACCGTTGCGATCTAACTCTGCCGTCAGCGTGGCCAGCGGGCCCTCCTCATGCGAGAGCGGATAGCTGTCCAGGTCGACGTCGGCAAACAGCACGGCATCGTAGCTGGCGGAGCACAGGGCTGCCGCATCGGCAAGCGACGCAAAGCGCACCTGGGCGCGCGGCGCGCGGTCGACCTCGCGCGTCTCGTAATCGTATGCGGCGCTGCGCTTGTCCACCTTGGTGCGAACGCCATCGAGCACGGGTACGGTCGCGGCCTGCGACACGTCAAGTGCGCGAGCGTCATTCATAAGGATGTCGATGGCATGTCGCAGCAGGGCGGTCTCCGCCTGGCGACGAGCCTGACCGTCAAGGCCTCCAAGGGCGCGATCGGGCAACGCCTCGGCGACGGCGAGCATTGCCTTGAGCGCCGTCACGGGTTTGTCGCGCCACAGCGCTTGGAACACATCCGAGGCCACGCACGGCACGTTCTTAAACCAGTTCTCATCACTGGCAGCCTTGCGCGTGCCCCTGACCTGGCCCTGCACGCTCTGCAGCAGGCTCTTGACGGCCGAGGTGGTCTTGCCGCGCGACAGGCGCATGTTCTTGTCGAAGGTGCGCGCATTGGCGGCATCAGCACCCGAAAGCGGACTGTAAATCCAGTCGGTAAGCTCCGGGGCGGGCCACCACTCGGTCTTGGAGGCGGTGCCCTCGTCGGCGGCCTTCATGCGCTCGATCAGTTTGGCGAGCGCCGTGAACTGCCTGCCCGCAATGGACTGGGAAAACGCCGTGAACTCGGTTGTCTCGGCCGCAATATGACGTGCCGCCAACCGGGCAGCGAGTTCACCGAACAGCTGGGGCGCCCGGGCAGACACCACGAGCACACGCACGGGGTCCGCGGACGCCGTAACACCGCCGTCGACCGCGGCGTTCTCACACGTTTTTACCAGCTCATCGATTGCATCCACATAGGCGTGGGCGCGGGCGTGAGGGCCGGCAACCTCTACAAAGGTAGGCTGAGCGGCGGACTTGGAGGCAGTCTGGGGCGCGGCGGCACCCTCCCCCAGCGGCGCGGCCTCAAACAGCACACCGCGAGCATCAAATGCCGCGGCAAGTTCCTCGCGCATCGCCGCCTGCTCGCGGGCAAGCAGCACAACGACCTCTCCCCCATTGTTCGCCACGGCGGACAGCAGCTCGAGCAGGCCGTGCGTAAACGACGTGATACCGCGCACACATACCGCGCGGGCGCACGCCGGAAGGTTGTCGGCCAGCACCTCGGCCATAAGGTCAGCCGCCTCGCAGGGCTCGACCATGCCTCGACGGTCCAAGCCGCTCGCATAGGCACTCAACAGCTCGAACACGCGAGCCTCGGCGTCACTCTTGGGCTCGGGCCGGCAAACGTCGCCGCAGCAGCGCTCGACACCCGTTCCCGCTACGCCCGGCAGCACATCGCGGGCCATGCGCGCGAGCATGCGCACCGTGCCCTGACTACGCGAAAGCGGCTGCAGGTCGGCATCGTCGCGACGGGCGATCATGTCCGAGAACAGCATCTGGCGCTGCATGTTGTCGACAAAGCTGCGGCCATCGCCCATAAGCTCCCACAGCGAACGAAGCCACGACGTGGGGGTTTTGTAGTCAACGCCCAGCGAGGCGCCAGCAACCGCAGCATCGTGACGGCACAGGTCGAGCTCGGCAAACGAGGGCGCCAACAGAACAGCGCGCCCGTGGCGGGCAACCAGGTCGGCGAGCAACGCCGCCTCGGCATCGCTCAAGTCCGTACCGGTATTGGTGGTATAGATTCGAACAGGCATGGTCCTCCACTCAAACCGTTCGCAATAATCAATGCATCCATCCTACCCGCCCACGCGGACAGATTTGCCCCACGCCAACAGATTTGATCCCTCGGGGACGGAGGAAAACGGATCACCGAGGGGTCAGTCTAACCCGGTGATCCGTTTTCCTCCGTCCCCGAGGGATCAAAAAAACCGCCCCCGAAGGGACGGTTCTGCGCAATTCGTTTTTGCCGCTGGCCTACTCGCCATCCTCCAGTTTGATGAGGATCTTGCGATAGCCACCATACTCGCCATTAAGCGCCTTGGACACGCGGCTCACCGTGGTGGACGAAGCGCCCGTGCGGGCCTGAACCTCAACATAGGGCTCGCCCTCATCCAGATAACGCGCGACCTGCAGGCGCTGAGAAAGATCGCAAATCTCGCGCGGCGTGCAGATATCGGTTAAAAACGCCTGGATATCGTTCTCGTCGTCCAAAAGACTAAATGCGTGGACCAGCTGCTTGACATCAGGCTTGTCAAACATGTTCTCGATATTCATCGATCACCGCCAAACCCGCCAAAAGGCATCGAAGTTGATACTGACATCGGGCATCGTTCGCCCGTTAATATGCAATAAAACTATGCATGGGCCATTTGCCCGTAGCAGTGTAGCACACCACCAAACTAAAGTGACAAGACTCTCTGTCAGCGGCACGTTTTTCAGGACGAACGCCGTTTAGAAACCGAATGCGCACGTAAGCTCCACGAATATTTGAGACAATGGGCGCCCAAACACCGCGGCGCGCCCGCGCAACCATCCAAGTCGTCGCCGCAAGCCGCTTCACGCGACGCCAGCAACCCCGGCGCAAGAAAGGATTCACGCCATGCGCTTTATGCTTAACTGGCTCTTCACCTCGATCGCCATCGCGATCGCCACGTTCCTCGTCCCCGGCATCCAACCTTTCGGCTTTGCCGAGGCCTGGGTCTGCTTTGCCTTTGTGGGGCTGTTCCTCAACATCGTCGATTCGTTCGTCAAACCGTTCCTCACGGTCATCTCGCTGCCGCTCACGATCATTACGCTCGGCATTTTCCAGCTCGTGCTCAACAGCTTTATGCTGGAGCTCGCCAGCTACCTGTCGGTCAACCTGTTGGGCGTCGGCATCTCCATCGCCGGCTTTGGCTCGGCCTTTATGGGCAGCATCCTGGTGTCCATCATGCGCAGCATCCTCGATAGTCTTGCCGAAGAGTAAAACGCCCCCAACACACAAACGCATCGGACCAAATCAAAGGCCGCCCATCGCAAAAATGGGCGGCCTTCTTATTTGCCAAGTCTCAGAAGGCAAGAAAATCTACCATTTCCACCCCGTCCCCAAATGGCAGGTGGGCTAGATAACGTAGTCGTAGCCATGGTTGGGAGCGACAAGTTGATCGAGCGTCACACCGTCGAGGTAGTCGTTGATGAGCTTGTCCAGGTTCTTCCACACGTCGAGCGTGGGGCACTCATCAGATCGCGAGCAGCCCTTGCAGTCGCCATCCAGGCAGGCGACCGGCGCCAGACTACCCTCGGTCAGGCGCAAGATCTCGCCCACCGTGTACTGTTCGGGCGGGCGCGTGAGCACATAGCCGCCGCCCTTGCCGCGCATGCCCGAGAGCATATTGGCGCGCACGAGCGTAGCCAAGATGTTCTCGAGATATTTCTCGGAAATCCCCTGTCGCGCCGCGATCTCTTTGAGCGGGATGCGGCCGGCCGCCTGGTGCTCGGCCAGGTCAACCATAACGCGCAGGGCGTACCTGCCCTTAGTAGAAACCAACATATATATTGCTGCCTTTCGGTCTTTTAGTCCGTTGAAATTCTAGCCGAAAAACTGGCTTTGGAAATACCCGTTCCGGTCAAGATGGTTAATCGACTCGTAATAATCTTCTATTTCCTATTGCATTACTAGGCTTTAGTGTCTACTATGCTTGCCAACAGCTAAACGAACAACCTATAGGGTTTATGGGTTTGGCTGTTAGACACGCCGTAAATCCACACGGCAACCAGCAACTTGAACACTTTGGAGGTTCACCATGAGCAACGTTTACACGTCCATCGATCAGCTTATCGGCCACACCCCGCTTCTGGAGCTCACCCACTTTGAGGCCGACGAGGACCTCAAGGCTCGCGTGCTCGTCAAACTGGAATACTTCAACCCCGCCGGATCCGTTAAAGACCGCGTCGCCAAGAACATGATTGACGAGGCCGAGAAGGCAGGCAAGCTCGTGCGCGGCGGCGACTACACCATCATCGAGCCCACGAGCGGCAACACCGGCGTCGGCATCGCCTCGGTGGCGGCCGCCCGCGGCTACAAGGTGATCATCACCATGCCCGAAACCATGTCCGTCGAGCGCCGCAAGCTGATGCAGGCATACGGTGCGCAGCTCGTGCTCACCGACGGCTCCAAGGGCATGAAGGGCGCTATCGCCAAGGCCGAGGAGCTGCAGAAGGAGACTCCCAACAGCATCATCGCCGGCCAGTTTGTGAACCCCGCCAACCCGGCCATTCACAAGGCCACGACCGGCCCCGAGATCTGGGACGACACCGACGGCCAGGTCGACATCTTCGTCGCCGGCGTTGGCACCGGCGGTACCGTGACCGGCGTGGGCGAGTTCCTCAAGGAGCAGAACCCCGAGATTAAGGTCGTCGCCGTCGAGCCCGCCACCTCGCCGGTGCTCTCCAAGGGCCAGGCCGGCCCGCACAAGATCCAGGGCATCGGCGCCGGATTTGTGCCCGACGTCCTCGACACCCGGGTCTACGACGAGATCATCCCCGTCGAGAACGACGACGCCTTTGCCACCGGCCGCGCCGTGGGCCACAAGGAGGGCGTGCTCGTGGGCATTTCGTCCGGTGCCGCCGTGTGGGCCGCACTGCAACTGGCCAAGCGTCCCGAGAACGAGGGTAAGACCATCGTGGCGCTGCTCGCCGATACCGGTGAGCGCTACCTGTCCACGGCACTCTTCCAGGACTAAGGGCCCGTCACTTGTCGATAGGCCCATGGCATGCCGGCCTACCCTCTCTTCTGGCCGCCTGAGCCCATCTCGTTAGGGTGTCCCACACGACGCCCGAACTTGCTACAATGTCTGCGGCGCGGAACCAGCCTCCCGCGCCGCTTTTCTTTTTTGGCCACATGCCACCAAGGAGAACCTCCCCATGCACAACAAGCGCGTGCTCGTCGCCATGAGCGGCGGCGTCGATTCCAGCGTGACCGCGTACCTGCTCAAAAGCCAGGGCTACGAATGCGTCGGTGCCACCATGCGCCTCACCTGCCCCGCGCCCGATCCCGCAACAGGCATGAGTAAGGTCGACCGCGACATCGCCGATGCAAAGGCCGTCGCCGAGCGCCTGGGGATACCCCACCATGTGCTCGACCTGCAGCAGACGTTCGACCACAGCGTTATCGAGCGCTTTGTGAACGCCTACCAGGAGGGGCTGACGCCCAACCCGTGCATTATCTGCAACCGCCACATTAAGTTTGG
>CABURR010000016.1 GCA_902493985.1 uncultured Collinsella sp.
GAGGTCGCCGCGGACGGGTTGATATAGGGAGAGGGCCTGACCCCATATCGTTGGGGCCAGGCCCGATTTTGCCTCTTGACAATGTCCTGCTCATATTAAAAGGAACGTCCCTATCTGCCATCTACGCGCTTGGCCATCCAGACATGGGGCTGGCCCTCGTCTTCGTAATCTACCGGGGCAATTTGCGTGTAGCCCGCCTTTGCATAGAGCGGCAACACGTATTCCTGCGCATGCAGCTTAATAAGCTTAGCGCCGGCATCGCGTGCACACGAAGCACTGGCCTCGACGATCGCACTCGCCAGTCCGCGACGACGCATAGCCGGCAGCACGGCGACGCGCCCCATAATGTAGGTCTCCCCCGCCGCAACGCCTTCGTCCATGTCGCATGCCGGCAACACCGGGGCCTCTGCGTCAGCCACGCGCTCAAGCTCTTCGGGAAACACGCGCGAGCAACCGGCAAGCTCGCCGTCTACATAGAGCGTCACATGAATGCAGTTTGGATCCTCGTCGATAGCGTCGAACTCATTCTCGTAGCCCTGCTCGTCTATAAAAACGACGCGGCGCACCAACGCCGCGTCATCAAAACATCCCGTCTTAAGTTGAATATCCATGGCTGCCCTTTCATTCAATGCGAACGTTAGGGACAGATATTAGCGAAAATGAGCTCCGCGCACGCTAAACTTCGCGCGAGCCTTCGCCAGGCAGTCGTAATGACCCACGTTATGGGCATCGCTCGCGATGAAGCTGTACAGGTTCTGATCAAACAGGCGCTGGGCCGGCTTTTTCTCGCGACCAAAGCGACCGCCGGCAATAAAGTCCGCCGAAGCCTGCAGCTTGCAGCCCATATCGACCAGACGCTCCGCAACGCTTACATCCTTTTGAACCGCACGATAGCGCTCAGGATGAGCGATGATCACCTGGTAGCCACGGCACTGCAAATCGTAAATCGTGTTCTCGTACTCTCTAAACGCATACGCATCGGCATGCGTCGAAAGCTCGAGCAGAAACTCGTTGGTCCCATCGAAATGCAAGTGCTCCGCGGCATCGATACCAAGCTCAACGAGCTTTCGATGGTTGACCTCGAAGCCCATCTGGAGCGGAAAACCGTCAGCGTTATCACGCAGCAGCTCAAAGGCATCCCACATCTTGTCGTAATCAAAATAGGGATCACGGCAGTGAGGAGTGCAAACGATTCTGGTTACACCGGCCCGCTTGGCAGCCTCGAGCATCGCCAAGCTCTCATCGAGATCGGCGGCGCCGTCGTCTACACCCGGCAAGATATGGCAATGAATGTCACGCATAGGTCAGCCTTAATCAACTAAACGTTTGCTCGGTTGGTGAAGATGCCCTTTTTGGAAGTCCCCTGATCGTCGGAGCCCTTCTTCACCTTCTTACCGTCCTTGGTGTAGTAGGAGTAGTAGTACTCGCTGGTCTCGGTCTCGCAGTAGTTCATGACGGTACCGATGAGCTTGACCTTCTCGGACTTCTTAAGCTGACCGATGGCGTTGAGCGCCTCCTCGCGCTTGGTGAAATCCTCGCGCACCACGAACAGCGCACCGTCGGTCAGACTTGCGATCTCGGCAGCATCGATGAAGGTGCCGACCGGGGGAGCATCAAAGATGACGTACTGGAACTTGGCGGACAGTGCCTTTACCAGCTTGGCAAAGCGGTGAGAGACGATGATGTCGGCAGGATTGGGAATATGCGGCTCGGCATCGAGGAAGTAGAAGTTCTTCTGACCCGTCTCGACAATCGCCTGGTCAATAGAAACCTGCTCGGAAAGGACTGCATAGAGTCCGCCGCGGGAGCGGACGCCGAGCATATCTGCAAGGGACCTGCGACGCATATCAGCCTCGACCAGCAGGACGCTCTTGCCGCTGGTGGCGATAGCCTGGGCAAGGTTGATGGAAACCGTAGACTTGCCCTCGTTGGGAATCGAGGACGTAACGGTGATGGTGCGAATGGGGTCGTCCACGCTCGCAAAGCGGATGTTGGCCAGAAGGGTCTTGGCGGCATTCTGTACAACGAGCTTATCGGTGTTCTTTGCCTTAGCCATGCCTATTTACCACCTTTCATAGCCGGAATTCGGCCAACAACGGGAATGCCCAGGAGCTCTTCTGCCTCTTCGGCACCGCGGATGCGGGTGTTGAGCATGTCTGCCAAAACGACATAGGCAACTGCGATAAAGATGCCCGCGAGGAACGCGACAGCAACGTACAGCATACGCTTGGGGCCGCTGGGGACTTCGGGAGTCTTAGCCTCGTCGATAACGTTGATGCTCTGGGCAGCGCCGACGTTCTGAGCGACCGTACTCACCGAGCTGGCCATGGCCTTTGCGACCTTAGCCGTCTCCTTGGCATCGGTGCCGGTAACCGAAAGCGTAATGACACGCGTGGTGGTCTCGGAGGAAACAGACACCTTGTAGTCATCCAGGTCAGCAAGGCCCAGCTCATTGGCAGCACCGCTCTTAACGCTATCGCTATCCAGCAGCGTGGCGATATCGTTGGAAAGCATCTGGCTCGCCGAGAGATCGTTGTAGCTCATCTGACCGCTATCGTCGGTTTTGGCGAGAATGTACATGCTCGTCGTCGCGGTGTAGGTGTTGTCCATCGCAACGAAGGACACGATGCCCATGGCGATCGCGCAGACCACCGGAAGGGTGATGACCAGCTTAAGGTGCTTCTTCAGCAGCTGGAACAGTTCGAGAAGGGTCATGCAGCTTGCCTTTCATTTCCCCAGTTCGGATTGACAAAACTGTCCGTATGTTATCGCATCTTTTTACCGAGACCAAACTCTATACATAAGAAACAGGCTCTCCTGTAAAAATGTCGGAAGCAATCGTAAAATTGCACAACAACGCCGCACCCGAAAGTCAAATGCGGCGTCTGCATCAATATCTATGTTGTATCGCTATGCGAATGGCTCGTCCTGCCGTATGGGAAACGTCACCGTAATGGTGGTTCCCACGCCCAACTCGCTCGACAGATCGAGCGTGGCGTGATGATACAGGGCCGCATGCTTGACAATTGCAAGCCCCAGACCGGTTCCGCCGCGCGCCTTGGACCTACTCTTGTCCACGCGATAGAACCGCTCAAATACCTTGCCCTGTTCTTCAGGCGCGATACCGATTCCCGTGTCGGCGACCGCAAGGAACGGATGGCCTTCGTCGTTGGTGCCGCACTGCAGCGTAACCGCACCGCCGGGTCGATTGTAGCGGATGGCGTTGCTCGCCAGATTATAGATGAGCTCGTCAATCAAGCGCGACACGCCTTCGATGACCACAGGCTTGGTCTCATGACTTATCGTCACATTCGCCTGACGGGCGACCTGTTCAAGACGCTGCTCAACCGCGTAGATGGCACGCGAGAGCTCAATAGGCTCCGTGGAACCAATGGGCACCGCCTCGCCCTCAGTTGCACGCTCGGCCTCGTCCAAGTTAGACAGCGTAAGGATATCGTTGACAAGCGCTGCCAAGCGGCCCGCCTCACGATAGATGCGACCGCCAAAGTTGCGCAGGTCGCCCTCGCCCTCGACCATGCCGTTTGCGATGAGCTCGGCATAGCCCGAAATCGCCGTAAGCGGCGTCTTGAGCTCATGGGTGATATTCGCCGTGAACTCGCGGCGCATACGGTCGTTGTCCGCCAGCACCGCCATTTGGCGCTTGAGCTCCTGGCGCTGCGACTCAATACGCTCAAGCATGGGGACCATCTCGGCATAGGCGTGCTCATAGCTACGGCGTGGGTGGTCCAAATCCACCTCTTGCAACGGCGCGATGATGGCACGGGACTCGCGGCGCGCCATAAAAAACGAGAGTACCGCACCCGCTGCTGCGATAAGCAGCATCGGCGCCACCATCGACAGCAAAATCGCCGCAACGCCAGGCTGGGCCTGCGCCAAGCGGACAACCTGGCCGTTATCAAGGGCGACGGCGCGATACAGCATAATCTCGTCGAGCGTAGAGCTTGCGCGCTCCGCGGAACCCGAACCATTCTCAAAGGCCTCGATGACCTCGGGGCGATCGCCGTGGTTGGGCAGTGTGGAAGGCGACGCCTCGTTGTCGTAGGCAACCGATCCATCCTTGTTAATCAGCGTGATGCGCAAGTCCTCGCGATCGAGGCTACGCAAGAACGGGATGGGCTCCTGCTGCTCGTCGAGGGCGGCAGCAATGAGCTCGGTTTCCTGCGCCAGGTTGGCACTCGTGGCATCCGCCAAGGTGTTTTGCACAAAGAACGCACCCAGCACCGTAAACGCCACGATAACCGCCATGGCGCAGACAAAGATCGTCACAAAAACGCGGTGCGACAGCGTATGTTTTCCCTGGGGGGCGAAGACCACGGGTTACTCCTCCGATGCGGTGGCCGCGGTGTCGTCACCTTCGGCACGATCACCGGCAGAAGGCTCGGCCAAGCGGTAGCCCACGCCGCGCACGGTCTCGATGGCGCTGGCATGCTCGCCCAGTTTTTGGCGAAGCGTCTGCACGTGCACGTCAACGGTGCGCGAACCGCCGTCGAAGTCCCAGCCCCACACGCTCTGCAGCAACGACTCACGGGTAAAGACCACGCCAGGCTTGCGCATGAGGTACTCGAGCAGGTCGAACTCGCGCAGGGTGAGCTTAAGCGGATCGCCGGCAACGGTCACCTCGCGATGGCTGGGCGAGAGCACAATGTCGCCCACGCTGAGCACATCGCTTGCCTGTTTGACCATGCCGCCGCGACGCAGCAGTGCGCGGCAGCGGCTAGCGAGCTCCATGAGCGAGAAGGGTTTAGTCAGATAATCGTCGGCACCGCCATCGAGCGCCATCACCTTGTCGAGCTCGGTGTCCTTGGCGGTAAGCATCATGATGGGCACCGTCGCCGTCAGGCGGTCGGCGCGCAGGCGGCGCATAATCGCCAAACCATCGGTATCGGGCAGCATGATGTCGAGCAGGACGGCATCGGGTACCCGTCGCGCCACGGCGGCCTTAAACTCGCCGTCGCACGAAAAGCCCTCGGCCTCGATTCCCTGCTTGCGCAACGCATAGACCGTCAAATCCCTGATGTTGTCATCGTCCTCGACGTAATAGATCATGTTGAACCCCTTTGCGGCCGGCATGACCGCATCTTAACCCTAAAGGTACCTTTATCAGATGGTATCAGCCAAAACGCCCCGTCAAATAATCCGCCGTGCGCGGATCGGTCGGATTCTTGAAGAGTTGCGCGGTGGGCGCGTGCTCCACCAGCTCACCCAGCAAAAAGAATGCGACCGAATCGGAGATACGCGCCGCCTGTTGCATATTGTGCGTAACGACCACGAGCGTGCAGGTCTCTTTGAGCTCGCAGGCCAGCTGCTCCACCACCAGCGTCGACACAGGGTCGAGTGCCGAGGTCGGCTCGTCCATCAGCAGAATGTCGGGCTGCACGGCAAGTGCGCGGGCGATGCACAGGCGCTGCTGCTGTCCACCCGAAAGACCCAGGCCCGACTCTTTGAGCTTGTCCTTGGCCTCATCCCATAGCGCAGCGCGACGCAGGGAGTCTTCGACCAGCTCGTCGAGCACGGCGCGATCGCGCACGCCCATGCCGCGCGGACCATACGCGACGTTGTCGTAGATGCTCATGGGAAACGGGTTGGGGCGCTGGAACACCATGCCCACGCGCTGGCGCAAACGGCAGATGTCGTAATCGCCCAGGATATCTTGACCATCGAGCGCAATTTTGCCCTCGATGCGGCAATCCTTGATGCCGTCGTTCATGCGGTTAAAGCAGCGCAGCAACGTGGACTTTCCGCAGCCCGAAGGCCCGATGAACGAGGTGATCTGCTTGTCGCGGATCTTGATATTCACGTCCTTGAGCGCATGATGGTCGCCATAGAACAGGTCGAGGCCCTCGACGTCGATGCGCGTCGGCGAGGCGGCAAGATCCTCTGCCGTGGGGCGAGTCGCATCCCCAACCTCGCGCTCGTGCGCGGCCTCGGCCTGCGCCTCTATGAGTTCTTCAAGCTCCGTGGGCTCCACAGCCGCAGCAGCCGTCATACCGCACACCTCCACATCGATATCAATTCAGCAGTATCGATAGTAGGAATCGCGGCTCATATGCACGTGAGCGCATTGTCAAGTGTTTGTAAGGGCACACTGGCTATGCGGCGGGCAGCTCGATGGTGAATATCGTGTGTTCGGGCGTCGATTCACATGCAACGGTACCGCCGTGCGCGCATACGATCTCCTTGGCGATGGCAAGCCCCAGTCCAGCGCCGCCGCGATTGGTCGCACGCGCCGCATCCAGGCGATAGAACTTCTCAAAGATCACCTTGAGCTTTGCCTCAGGGATGGGATCGCCCTGATTGATAAAGCGCACGCGCACGCCACCGCCGTCCCGGCGTCTGGCCTCGATCGTGATGGTCGAGCCCTCATAGCTATAGGCAATAGCGTTTTTCATGATGTTGTTGAACACGCGAGCCATTTTGTCGCCATCCACGAGCACCGTCAGGTCCTCGCGAATATCAACTTGGACTTCCTTATGCTGCTCGTTGAGGATGGGATAGAACTCGTCAGCCACCTGAGCCAGCAGCAACCCCAGATCAACATAGCCGCGCGTGAGCACGATATCGTGGAAGTCAAAGCGCGTGATATCGAAGAACTCTTCGATGAGCGTATCGAGCCGGTGCGCCTTGTCGAGCGCCACGCCCGTAAAGTGCGCACGTTGCTCAACCGGCAGCTCGGGAGCCTCTTGCAGCAGCGAAAGATAGCCCACCACACTGGCAAGCGGGGTGCGTAGGTCATGTGCCAAGTACGTGACCAAATCGTCCTTGCGATGCGACTCGTCACGCAGAGCTTGCTGCACCTTGCGCTCACGGTCACGCACGCGGTTAAGGGCGCCCTCGACCTCCAAGAAGTCGCCGTCGATGTTATCCCAGGTGTCGGGGTGATCGATCAGGCGATCTTGAATACGAGCGGCCAGCACACAATCGGCATGCTGCTCGCCCTGCTCGTAGCCCTGGTAGTACAGGGCGCGGCCACACAAGAACAGCACGCACGCGGCAAGCGCCAGCACAAAGCCAAGCATGTTGAATACAAAGCCGGCATCGAACAGCACCGGCCCTTCGATGCCGCCGAGCGCCATGGCGCCAATCGCCAACGTCATGGCCCACGCGGCGCCGCCAATCACCACGCAGCGGCACACGATCTCAAATCGATCGATCAGCAAAAAGCCGACAAGCAGCACCGCCAAGATTCCGACGATGTTGTCGATGCCAATCAGCAGCAGACTCAGCAAAAAGAGCAGCACCGTCGCAAGCGCGCGGTTGTCGACGACCGCCCTTATGTATTCAAAGAGTCGATCGGGCACCTCGAATACCCGCCTATCGCCTTTTGTCATATCCACTTCCCCACCACCAAAGGCGTTATTCGATTATGTAGCCGACGCCCCAGACGTTTTTGATAAAGCGCGGCTTTTGAGCATCGTCGCCGATCTTTTCGCGCAGATGACGAATGTGCACCATCACCGTATTGTTGGAGCCGGGCATAAAGTCCTCGTTCCACACCGCGCGGAACAGGTCCCCCACGGCCACCACGCTGCCACGATGCTCGACCAGATACAGCAAGATTGAATACTCGGTGGGTGTGAGGCGTACCGGTGCACCGTCCACCGTCACGGAACGAGCGTCGCGGTTGATCTCCAAGCCGTCGAGCTGAATGGTCGGCGACTCGGCCGCCTGTGCACGGCTACCGTAGCTGGTGTAGCGGCGAAGCTGAGCGTGCACGCGCGCGATGAGCTCCAGCGGGCGGAACGGCTTGACCACGTAATCGTCCGCGCCAAGCGAAAGGCCCTCGATCTTGTCTTGCTGGGCATCGCGCGCCGTCAGCATGATCACGGGATAGGTATGGCTGGAACGGATCGTACGCAGCAGCTCAAACCCATCGATATCGGGCAGCATGACATCCAGCAGCGCCAAATCAAACTCCTGCTCCAAAATCGCCTTGGCAGCATCGGCCCCGCTATAGGCAATCTGGACATCAAAACCCTCTTTTGTAAGGTAGATGCCAACCAAGTCGGCGATGGCCTTCTCGTCATCAACTACCAAAATGCGCTCGTTCATGCGTGCTCCCCTCGCGCTCCATTATGCCCGAGGCGACGCACGCCACACACAACAAGCGTGGGTGATTAAGTCGGCCTTAAGCACCCTTGTGCCCGTTCGGGTGCGGATGTGGGCCACGCGCGCACGCGATGATCGCCGACGCCGACAAACGATATACTCTAGTTCCAGAAGAGACCATCCCGTCGAAAGCGAAATCCGTGAAGTCCCTCACCTCTTTTGCAAAGCGCTCAGCCCAGCTTGCCGCCGGCTTTGTCTGCGCTATCGCTCTTGCCGCTGGCGCGCCCACCGTCGCCGGTGCCCAAGTGCTCACGACCGACAATGTTTGCGGCAAAACCGCCGATGTGCGCGGTATCACGGCCGAAAACCTGCCCGATATCGATGCGACCAATGCCCTCGTCATGGGCAAAGACGGCACCGTCTACTATGCCCGCGACGCCGATGAGCAGGTCAAGATTGCCTCGATCACCAAGGTCATGACCGCAATCCTAACCGTCGAGAATTGCAAGATGGACGAGAAGGTCACGGTGAGCAACGCCGCAGCCACCGTGGGCAATTCGACCGCCGGCTTGCTCGAAGGCGACAAGCTTACCGTGGAGCAGGCGCTGCGCGGCCTGATGATTCCCTCGGGCAACGACGCCGCCATCGTGCTCGCCGAATATGTGGGCAAGAAGATCGACCCTAAGACCAAAGACGCCGAGGCCACCTTTGTGAAGGCCATGAACGAGCGCGCTAAGAAGCTCGGCTGTACCGGTACGCTTTTTGAAAACCCGCATGGTCTGGACTTTGATGAGTGGGCTGGCGATATGCACTCAACCGCACATGACGTAGCGCTGATGATGCAGGAGGCCATGAAAAACGACACGATCCGCGAGGTCGTAGCGAGCGAGGATTCCTGGATCGAGGTCACGGGCGCCGACGGCGCCGACCATTCGCATTCCATGGACACGCATAACTATTTGCTGGGCCAAGATGGCAACATCGGCGGCAAGACCGGCACCACCGACGACGCGGGCTATTGCTTTACGAGCGCCTACAACCGCGACGGCGACGAAATCTACACCGTCGTTTTGAACTCCACCACCACCGACCAGCGCTTTACCGATACCGCAACCCTTGCCAATTGGTACTACGGTCACAAGGCGGCGGTCGCAATCGCCAACACGCAGGAAAAGACCGCCAACGGCAACCCGCTTATGGCGCGCATTAGTCAAACCGACTGGACGGATAAGACGATCGACGCCACGCTCGCCGACCCCACGGCGCAAGCGACCGTGTTTTCCCTTGCCGGCGAGGTGACCGAAAAGGTTAGCTACGACGATCTTTCGGGCACGGTGCATGTGGGCGACAAGGTGGGCAGTGTTACGCTCAAGCAGGACGGCACCAAGATTGCCGTCATGGATTTGGTTGCCGACGAGGAAGGCTCGGGGCCGAATCCCATTGAATGGCTCCTTGTGAAGCTCGACCGCCTGGGCCGCCGCATCGACAACCGCCCGCTCACAGCTGAGAGCGAGACCGTAGCCAAGGCTCCTGAGGTGTAGGGCTGGGGGAACATTACATTTGAGATTGGAGAGGCGTCCAACGGGCGCCTCTTTTTGAATACCTCTTAAACGGGATGCGTCAGAATCACCAAAGCGACATTGCTAGCCGTTTACCTTCGCTGTGTCTTTTCGGACCTTGAAAACGGGGCCACCGGGCATGCTAGTAGATCCTTTCGACCTCCTTGGTCAAGGCCCTGAAAAGATCCCCAGCTGAGGGGTCTGCCCCAGGACACAGCGATTGCCAGGCACCCGTTTCTCCGATGGTGCCCGCACTCGTCATAACAAGATCGTCGCTCCGTCTGCGAATGGAGACACTAACGGAGCGGCCATTATGGAACCCATGGATATCGACTTTATTTATGCGCCCATCAGCTAGATAACTAATCATGACATTGATGCTGTCACCATACTCCGGCAATTCGAAGCCGTAGGAATCCATCAATAGCTTCACGTCCTGATGGTAAATGCGGGCCTCGACGACATTCTTGGGCATCTTCCCCGTCTTTGTTGGAGAGCAAAAGCTGATGCTTGGCTCCTCTTCGCTCATGCCTCGGTCAAACCTAAGCATGCACGGGCATACCGACTCAATGGTTCGCAAGGCGTCCGCCGCGACCTTTTCCTCGGTAAACATCTCCACGTCGATGCCGTTTTCTTCCATATAGGCACGGTTTTTACGTTGAAGCTCTAGCCGAGCCGCAGCCTCCCCATCTCCACGCTGTTCCCAATTTCCGGAGTCGGCGACATTTCGATCGAATGTAGAATCAACGGAACATGGCGCTTGCTGTTGAGTCTGATCACTGTCGCCGAGACGCCTTAGCTCGGAGCGTCTCATCAGTAGTGTCACAATATCAAACAGCCAACCAAATCCAAAAAGGCCAAAGGTAAAGAGATATAGAAAGAAGCTACCCCACATCCGTGCATACGCCCTATGAGCGCCCGACCACCCAAGAAGGAAGCATAGCAAAAGCGCCTTGTTTGCCCTGTCAACCGACGTAATCTCTCGAGTGAGAGATTTCTGTTCAGGCTTCGCCAAAGGTGTAATTTCATGCGATGAAACAGTAATTGAGGACGTCCTTGACGCCGAGCTCCGAGCGCCTGATTTAGCAACGGCGCGAGCGACATCCCCAACTCCGACGGTCGTTCTGCTGTATACGGCATTGTAAGCAGCCTTCTTCGGATTTTTGATCCACCCCATGCCCTTCTTACCATAGCCGGGGATTATCGCCCGCTTTACCGCGCGCTTCGCTCTGCCGGTCGTTCTTGCCTTGAGTGATGTCTTTAGATTCGGCTTACGCAGCCCGACCTTTACCATATTTCTACTCCATCCCCTCGGAACCCCACACCGGGGTGCACGAGCACGCCTGGGTCTCCCCGTTTTCAAGCGCCCCGTGTTTGCCTAATGTTCACGCCCTTTCGGACTCTAATCCCCAGCTGCCATTCTTGATAATAAAAAAGGGCCCCAAATGGGACCCTTCTTCAAAGTCATACTGGCGGAGAGCTGGGGATTCGAACCCCAGATGCCCTTTTGGGGCATACTCGCTTAGCAGGCGAGCACCTTCGGCCTCTCGGTCAGCTCTCCGTAACAGCCGTTCTATAGTAACCAAACAGCCGAAGTTGGGCAAGGGGAATTTTGAGGCGTTTCCTCTTTTACCTCTCTTTTACCAGTAAACGTCTCAGTCAATCATCTCAACCTGTAACATCTGCAGGCCGTAATCCCCTCCAGATGTTACAGGTTGAGACAAAGATACAAGGACGGCCCCAGCGACAGCGCGGACAGCCCATTCTTTATTAGTCCTCTCGAACGGTCTCCAACAGATAATCGCGCATGTACGGAATTGCAAACGAAACACAGCCATAGCCCGCGGGCTCAATCAACCCCGCATCGATCAGACGCTTGCGATATGACCCAACTTTGTTCGCCGACAAACCCATCTTCTTGGCGATATCGCCGTTGGCGATATCGACGCCCTCGCATTGAGCCATCGCCGCGAGATACTGAAACTGCCGTTCCGACACCCTGCGCAGCGCTGGGGCAATCACCATAGCATTAAAGCTATCAAGAGCCGCCTGGATACCCTTACGAGCCGCCTCTTCGCTCACGCTCTCCGCCCCACTGCGCGCAGCAACCTGCCAAGCGTAATATCCGACCAGCTGGACCATAAAGGGATAGCCTGCCGAAGCTTTTGTTAATAGCTCAGCGGCACCTTTGTCGAGCTCCTTGCCCGCTCGTCTCATCGTATCCTCAAACGATCCGCCAACTTCAAAATCGGAAAGCCGAGTAAGTTCAACATGTTTGGCTCGCTGAAGGAACGTCAACGTATCATCCACCACCACGCCATCTACCGATGTCGGCAGCCCGGCGAAAGCGAAAGCGACATTCGCTCCTTGGCGGATCAAGAGCTGCATCTCATTGCCTAGCTCGCGCATTTCCTCAGTTGAGGCATCCTGGATCTCGTCGAGCGTAATGAGCAGACCACCGCGCTTCGCAGCATCGTACATCGCCTCGCCCAGATGAGAGGCCGACTTCGACATCTCCATGGAGCCAAGGCTGACCCCTAAAATCGATGGGGAAATCGAGATTGATTCAAGACGAACGTTTCGCTGCAGAGCCTCGAGGATTCTATTGCAAAAACCAGCATTGGAGGCAACGTCAACGACCTCGAATCCTTTTTTGCGTGCAAGGTCACCCAATGCATTAAGGAGCACCGTTTTACCTGTGCCTCGGACGCCCGAGATGCGCATGAGTCGATCGGGGGCACCAGGACCATTCTCAAGAGCCTCGGCAAAGTCATCCAAAACAGTGTCCCGTCCGATAAGCTCAGGCGGATTCATGCCCGCCGTTGGCTTAAAGGGGTTAACAGCTTTCGTCATTCTGCCCTCCTCTGCTAGTTTTAACAACTTTAACAAAGTTTAGCAACTTTAGCAGAGTTTAACAGTTTTAGCAGGCTCGGCGGCTTTATGCCTTACCGATCCTGCCGGGCCCTCCCGCCCGCGCCGATACAAATAGCGCGGTGCGGCCCCTCTATATCGCCCCTACCCCAGCGAACGGTTAAGGGAGCCGAGCTCGTCGTTGCCCATGGTGCGCCACATTTGGAAGATGCAACCGCGTGCCAGGAAAAAGAAGCCGTTGTCGACCAGTTGCACAGCGGCATCTGCCAGCTGATTCGTCACGGCGGACACTGGCGGCAGCTCGAGTCCAGCCTTGCGGACGGTCTCGACCGCTTCCTCGAACGTCGGAGGCTCGCTAACGCCCATCTCGTTCATAAGGCCCTGCATTTCTTCCAGCGCGCTACTGCCCGACTCCTCGCCGCGCGGCACCAGACGGTAACAAGCCAGCGCCAGGTCGAGCTGATCGCAATTCCAATAGGCAAACGCCAAGCGATAGAACAGGTAGCCGATTGCAGAACGATCGCTGGCAATACGTAGGCCGTGGCGCGCCACCTCGATAATCTCGTCAAAGCGCTCCAGACGCGCAAGCACGTTGATGAGCGCAAAGTGCGATTGCATGGACGAGCGTGCCAGATCGTAAAGATGGCGCACCTCGGGCAGTGCTCGTTCAAAGTCCTCTTGCTCGGCGTAAAAGCTGCAGATCTCGTGCTGGGCAAAGTACAGCGCATCGGGCGCACGAAGGATTCGCACAGAGCGGTCTTCTTCCAACACCGGTAGCACCATGCGCACCAGCTGGTTATCGCAAAACTGCGTTTGAACCGGACCTGTCGCCAAAAGCTCGGCGACGGCGCACTTAGCCTCCAACTCCTCGACAAGACGAGAAAAGCCTTCAAAAGCACCTGTACGGTCGACTTTTGCCTGCTCGCGCAATTCAACAACACGGGCCACGTATGGGTCGTCGTTCTCTTCCATGACCTCCAACTCGTCAGCCGTATCGGCAAGCAGCAGATCGCGCAGCGCCGGCGGCAGCGTGCGATGGTCATCACGCGGACGAGCATGAACCTCCGCAGGCTCAATCGTCTCCGGAGCGGTTGACTCATACGCCTCAAGCACACGCTTGCACGGCATATCGTCCATGTCCATGCTCTCAAGATCCTTGGCGACAGGCACGCAATCGGCCAGATAGGCCGCGCGCCCAAAGAAATACGTTGCGACAACGCGCTCGCCCTGCTCACTGTCGGGAGCAGCAATCTGCACATAGCAGCGCGTGATGCAGGTGCCCGCGGCAAAACACGCCGCCGCAAGCGTGAGTGCCACGCGCGCATCGTGTTCCGCGGCCCAGACCGCGCGCGTGTCCTCGTCCAGCTCGCGCCAGGCGTCATCTTGAGCGTCGTATTCACGTTGCGGCATGGCATCCACGACAGACTGCCCAAACCGAACGAGCATAATCCCCTCGGCAACGTTTGCCCGATAGGTATAGTCGAGCCGTGTGACAACGTTAAGTGCCTCGACGATACGCGCGAAGCGGGTACGCACATCCCACTCACCGCCCGGCTGGCAAGCCACCGTACCCGGTTTGCCCCACGGGTTATCGCTCGAGGCCGTATCGAGCAGTCGGGGAACATCGTTGGTCGTCTTGGCGATATGCCACGAATCAAAGAGCGCGCAGCCCTCAAGGCTCGGCGAGGATGCCGCAGGGACCAATCCGGCCCCGATGCGCTCAAGGATGCCGGAGAGGCGGTTGAGACGGCACTCGATGGCAAGCAGCATGTCAATCTCGTCCTGGTCCAGCAAGCTACGATCAAAATTGAGATAAAACAGCTTTGACCGGTCGATGCGCGCCAGGCTCATTTCGGACTTGGCGGCAATGGTGCGCAGACGGGGCAAGTCAATTTCGCTCATAAGGGTGGCGGCATAGCGCTCGATACCGCTCGGATTCTCGGCATGGTCAACGCGGTAAAGCAGCGTCTCGATAGCATCGGGGAGCGGTGACGTGTTAAAGCCCAAAAACACCTCGACCGGCTCGGGCAACTTTACGAGCTTGATCTTGTCGACAACGTTTTGCATGTCCGCATCGAGACCGTCGACGCCCGCCGTGTTCGCAATAGCGCTTTCGGAGTTGGCAAATATCACGTAGCGCAGGAACATCGACGCCATGAACTCGCCGTAAGGAAGGGAGCGGGCCGAATTCCATGTCTCGTGATCGGACTGCTCGCGCATGGGGCCTTCGGGAGAGCCGATGACTCGCGCCCGGGAGCGCATCGTCCCATCGGTACCCCTGACTGCAATCTCACCGATGTTGGAATCGGACTCGTCAAGAATCAGCTGCATGTCGGGATCGTCGGGCAGCGATACTTCGTTAACGGGACGGTCCACCTTATAGACCTCACCCGAAACGCTTACGTAGCCCAAAAGCGACACATGACTTTTGCCAACGAATTCGACGACATAACAAGATTCATGCTGGTCCTCGCCAAAGAGTTTCCAGACCACGCCATATGAGCGTCCCGCAGGCTGCTCGGGCATCGCCGGAAAGCGCTTCTTGGGATCGAGAAACCTGAGCTTGTATGTCGGACGCTCTGCCACGAAATATCACCCTGATCGGTCGCTTGAAGAAGGAGTGGTCGCGGATGGGCCGCGACACCTACTCGGAATCTTACACGAGTCGACAGGAAATCGTCCCTTTGGACGAAAGCACTCAAGCTGGCGCAAAAGAAAAGCCCCCGTTGCCGGGAGCTTTAATCTCAAATGGTGCGGCGTATAGGATTCGAACCTATGACGTTCTGATTCGTAGTCAGACCCTCTATCCAGCTGAGGTAACGCCGCAACTTGTTGATTATTATGCACATGGACTGAATAAAGGTCAAGCGTTTTTCAAAAAAAGTTATTGAATTTGATTTTTACTCATTTTGACCACTTGATGCGATCTTCGACGCATCGCGATATAAGAAAAGCCTCCGTTACCGGAGGCTTTAAAGTCAATTGGTGCGGCGTATAGGATTCCGCGCATCCGCTGCGCGGATCCGCACCGGCTTCGCCCGCCTGCCGGCGGACTCGCCCGCTCGCTAAAAACGCTCCGCGTTTTCTTGACGCTCGCGCCTCGAACGAGGTTCGAATCTCCGCAATGTCCCCGTAAAGGAAAAGCCCCCGTTGCCGGAGGCTTAAAACTCAATTGGTGCGGCGTATAGGATTCGAACCTATGACGTTCTGATTCGTAGTCAGACCCTCTATCCAGCTGAGGTAACGCCGCAACGCATGGATTATTATGCACGTGACCCCTCGATGGGTCAAGCGACAATTTGGAAAATTTTTACGAAGTGATGATTAAGACGCCCGCGCCTCGACCGAGGTTCGAATCCATGCGGTGTTGCCATAAAAGAAAAGCCCCCGTTGCCGGAGGCTTTAAGTTCGATTGGTGCGGCGTATAGGATTCGAACCTATGACGTTCTGATTCGTAGTCAGACCCTCTATCCAGCTGAGGTAACGCCGCAGCGCAAGACATATAAAACCACTTTAGCTTATTGGAGTCAAGCGCAATCTCAAACTTTTTTGTGGAACGCAGTTTTGTCATGCTGCTCCGCATATACCGCCGTTCCCCGTACGATTGATTGGCTTTTCGATCACGTCAAACTTGGCATCAAGTTCTCTCAGGAGCGATCTCACCCGCTGGGCGCAATCATAATCGGCAAACGAGATGCTCAGCATGCGCGCGACCTGGTTGGAAGTCCCAACTCCATAGAAGTGCTCCAGCGCCACAAGCCCCTCGTGCGTCACAAAGGTCTCGACCACATGCGGCGACTCCTCAAAGCACCATTGGGTCAACGGACCCTCACTCGTCTGCCGAAGCACCAGGCCACCCATGCCAGACGGCTCACACGTTACAAGCAGGTACTCCCCGCCCTCGTCGCTCTCAAACAAAACCACCCGATCATCAAACAGCTCCATCGCGTCCCCTTTCTCTCGCTCTTATTTAGCAAAAGCATAGCAGGTAGATGGCTGTATACAGAACAGTTGTTCGTGTGTTTTCTATTGAGCTGTCCGCACGGCATGGTATGGACCTACGCACGAAATAGGGCGCCCCCGAAGGAGCGCCCTTGCATATCCCCTATGCAGGCAAGTTACGCGACCGGCTCGATCTTCTCGAGGCCGCCCATGTAAGGACGCAGAACCTCGGGGATCGTGATGGTGCCGTCGGCGTTCTGGTAGTTCTCCAGAATGGCAGCCATGGTACGACCAGCCGGCAGACCGGAACCGTTAAGGGTGTGCAGGTAGCGCGAACCCTTGAAGTTCTCGGGGTCGCGATACTTGATGTTGGCACGACGGGCCTGGAAGTCGCCGCAATTGGAGCAGGAGCTGATCTCCTTGTAGGCGTTGTAGCTCGGCAGCCAAACCTCGATGTCGTAGGTCTGACGGGCAGAGAAGCCCAGGTCGCCGGTGCACAGGCTAATCACGCGATACGGCAGGCCCAGCTGCTGCAGCAGGTACTCGGCCTCGGCGGTCATGCTCTCGAGCTCCTCATCGGACTCCTCCGGCTTGGCAAACTTGACCATCTCAACTTTGTCGAACTCGTGCTGGCGAATGATGCCGCGGGTGTCGCGACCGGCGGAACCGGCCTCCTCGCGGAAGCAGGGGGTGAAAGCAGTGTAGCGGCGAGGCAGAGTGTCGGCGTCCAGAACCTCACCGGCATGCAGGTTAGTCAGTACGACCTCGGCGGTAGGAATCAGGAAGTTGTCGCCCGAGACGTGATAGGCGTCGTCCTCAAACTTGGGCAGCTGGCCCGTACCGAACATGGTCTGACGCTTGACGACGATGGGCGGCCACCACTCCTTGAAGCCACGGCTCGTGTGCGTATCCAGGAAGAAGTTGATAAGGGCGCGCTCCAGGCGGGCGCCGGCGCCACCGAGAACGGTGAAGCGGCTGCCGGAGAGCTTGTTGCCACGCTCGAAGTCGAGGATGTCCAAATCGGTACCCAGATCCCAGTGCGGCTTAAAGTCGAAGTCGAACTCGCGCGGGGTGCCCCAGCGGCGACGCTCGATGTTCTCGTCCTCGTCCTTACCGTACGGGGTAGCCTCGCACGGAATGTTGGGCAGGTGAGACATGAAGTCGTACTGCTCCTGCTCAAGAGCGGTACGGCGCTCGGCCAGACCGTCAATCTTCTCGTTGACGGCGCGCACGGCCTCCTTGGCGGCCTCGGCCTCGTCCTTCTTGCCCTCCTTCATCAGGGCGCCAATCTTCTTGGACTCGGCGTTACGCGTGGCCTGGAGCTCCTCGACCTCGGTGATGACGGCGCGACGCTCGTCGTCGAGCTCAAAGAACTTCTCGCGATCCCAAGACGTCTGGCGATTAGCCATGGCTGTATCGATGGCATCGGGGTTCTCGCGAACAAACTTGATATCAAGCATTAGATCCTCCGGCGATATACATTCCATTTAGGTTGCAACCTTGTACATGTATGGGCAAGTATATACTTATGAGCGTTTACGACCCAACTCACCTACGCAAGAAGGCACCCAATGGACGCAGTTTTTTCCTTTTTGTTTGGCACCCGCACCGGTTTTGCCATCCTTTTCGCTGGCGGCATCCTGCTGTTTGCGATTCTTGCCTTTGTAATGGAGAAGCGCACCCATAAGATGTATGTCGACCGCGGCCCCAAGTCCGAGGATGAGGAAGATAGCTTCTGGGACTAACCTGCCAAAAAGGGACAGGCTTATTTTGGTCGGTTTTATCTGGGCAAACGCAAGCGCCCCGCAACTGGAATTGAGCCAGTTGCGGGGCGCTTTTTGCTCAAGGTACAAAACCGCAGGAAAACCCTGCAAAATTAATCTGTCCCTTATTGGTCAGTTTACTGAAGAGTAGCGTCGATGGCCTTGACTAGGGCGCTGCGCATGCCGGCATCCTCGAGCGCAACGACGCCCTTGATGGTAGCACCGCCGGGCGAGCACACGGCATCTTTCATCGCTGCGGGATGCTGGCCGGTTGCAAGCTGCAGCTTTGCCGTACCCAGCACCATCTGGCTCACAATGCGATAGGCATCGGCGCGCGGAATACCGTGTTTGACGGCCGCATCGCCCAGAGCCTCGATCGCCATGGCGACAAATGCCGGGGCGCAACCGCCCACGGTACCGCCCACAAACAGCAGACTCGAATCGAGCTCGACCACCGTACCAAGCTTTCCGAGCAGACCGAGCACCGTGGCACGCTGCTCATCGCTAAGCGTGGAAGCCTTCTCGCAGGCGATAACGCCCTCGCCCACCGAAACCGGCGTGTTGGGCACCGTCGAGATATGAGCGACCCCTGGCAGAACCTGTTCCCACTTGGCGCTATCCCAGGTCCAGGCGACCGAAAGGACGATCTTGTCGGCAAGCGCATCCTTGAGTGGAGCGAAGACCCTCTCAATCATGTACGGCTTGATCGCCGCAACCACGATATCGGACGCGGCAACAACCTCCGCCGCATCGTGGCAGGCAGCCATGCCCCGCTCCTCGCAACGCTCAACCAGAGCATTGTAGCGGCCTGCGCAGGCGCACATGTCGCCCGCGGCCACGCCGGCGGCAATCCAGCCATCGGCCATAGCGCTCGCCATATTGCCAAAACCGACAAATCCGATCTTCATATCACACAGTCCTCTCAGATGCGTTCCTCAAAACGAAAGTCATTGTCCCACGCCATTGTTTCGTATTGCCGACCTACTTGTGATACGGCTCGCCACGGCTAATCTTGCAGGCGCGGTAGATCTGCTCCAGCAGCACCACGCGCGCCAGGTTGTGCGGCAAGGTAATGCGTCCAAAGCTGAGCATCTCGTCGGCGCGGGCGCGCACGGCATCGCTCACGCCGTCCGATCCGCCAATTACAAAAGCGATGTCGCTGTTACCTCGCAGCATGAGCTCATCGAGACGGGTCGAGAGCTCCTCGCTCGAACGCTCCTTGCCCTCAATGGCCAGCAAAATCACATGCGCTCGAGGCGGCAGAGCGGCAAGAATCGCTGCCCCCTCCTTGTCGCGCGCGGCATCCACACCGCCCGCCTTGGCCGGATCGATATCGGCAACCTCGCGCATATCTACCTTGGCATAGGCGCCTAGGCGTTTGGTGTATTCGGCGCACGCGTCCTTCCAAAAGCGCTCTTTGAGCTTGCCAACACAAACGACGGTGTATTTCACGCGTGTCTACTCCTTTGACTCGTTCTGAACCTTACCGGCAGCCAGCATCTGCTCGAACATCGAGGCCGACTGCGAGAAATCGCTCGGCAGCACGACCGTCGAGGTTTTGCCCGTGCGAGCGAACTCCGTCATCATCTCGGACCACTGCGTAAACATGAACAGCTGGTTGGCCTCATCGTTGCCGACGCCCGTCTCCTGGATGATCTCGAGCGAATCTTTGATGCCCAGCGCAATGGCCTTGCGCTGGTTGGCAATGCCCTCGCCCGCCTTTTCCATCGCCTCGGCCTCGGCGGTCGCCTCGGTGACGCGCTTGATGCGATCAGCCTCGGCGAGCTCCTGCGCAGCGGCGCGCTTTCGCTGGGCGGCGTTGATGTCGTTCATGGAGTTCTCGACCTCGGTCGGCAGCGCGATCTTGGTGATAAGTGTCGACACGAGGGTGAAGCCGTAGGCGGCCATCTGCTCGGACACGGTGGCGTTGACGTCCTTGGCGATATCGTCTTTTTTGGCAAAGACCTCATCGAGCGTGTAGACGGGGATGGAAGAGCGCAGGGCATCGGTGATGAAGTCACGCATTTGGTCGACGGGCTCCTGCAGCATGTAGTAGCTCTTGTAGATGCCCGAATCTGCCGGGCCGGCGCCCATGTCATAGCTTACGTGGTACTGAGCAGAGACCTCAAGGCCGATGGTCACATTGTCCTGGGTCTTAACGTCGATGCCAAAACCGTTTTTCATGGTGCGCAGACTCACCGTGGCGGCCTTGCGGTCGATCACGGGCACCTTCATGTGGAAGCCCGCGTTGACGATGCGGTTGAACTTGCCCAAGCGCTCGATGATCACAGCATGCTGCTGCTCAACGACATAGCAGGCGTTGGGGAGCAGTAGCAACAAAATAATGATGGGAAGTAGAAAGCTCGTAAGGGCGGGAATGATTCCGGACAACAGCATGGTCTCTCCTCTGATAGGCACACGTTGGCACTAGGATACCCGCACGAAGCAGCCACGTGACACCAACAGGAGGCCCATAACAAAAAAGCTCCCATTGCTGGGAGCTCTTTCATTTAATGGTGCGGGCGAAAGGACGTCCGCGTATCCGCTTCGCGGATCCGCACCGGCTTCGGCCGCCTGCCGGCGTCCTCGCCAGCTCGCTAAAAACGCTCGCGTTTTCTTTACGCTCGCTCCTTCGCAGGTTCAAGTCCCCGCGATGGGCCCATAACAAAAAAGCTCCCATTGCTGGGAGCTCTTTCATTCAATGGTGCGGGCGAAAGGACTTGAACCTTCATGGGGTTGCCCCCATACGGACCTGAACCGTACGCGTCTGCCAATTCCGCCACGCCCGCGTGCAGGAATTAGAATAACGGAGCGCCACCGCGAACGCAAGAACTATTTTTGAAAAAGTTTGCAGGCATTTTCCCAGGCGGCTCGGGCGATTGCTTCGGCGTCCTCGCCGGTACGATCGACGCGGTCGTTGACCAGCGCGTTTGCTGTGATGGAAATCATTGCAGGCTCGCACTCAAGACCGCGAATGGGCTCCGGCGCCATATAGGGACAATCCGTCTCGAACAAAATACGGTCGAGCGGTGTTGCCGCGAATGCCTCGCGCACCTCGTCGTTGCGCTTAAAGGTAGCCGCGCCGCCATAGGCGATGTAACAACCCAAATCCACAAAGCGCTCCATCGTGGCTCGGTCCTCGCCAAAGCAGTGCAGTACGCAACCGGCCTGGGGTACGCCGACCTCGCGCAACACGTTGTAGGCGTCCACATGCGAGGTGCGCTCCTCGTCCGTGTCCTCATGACGCAGATGCAGCTCTACCGGCACATTGCGGCGTACGGCAACCTCGAGTTGGCACACCATACAGTCGATCTGCACGTCGTGGGGCGCCGGCGCAATATCGTCGTCGTAATCCATGTGGTAGTCCAGACCGATCTCGCCGATGCCAACACACAACGGATCGTCGAGCGCAGTCACAATCTGGGCATGGATATCATCGGTGTAGTCCGGTGCGCCATAGGGGTGCACGCCGGCGAGATACTTAATCTGCGGAATATCCCGCATCGGCACAATCTCGCGCACCAGCCAGTCACTATAGTCCGTCACGCTGCGTTTGTCGGCGATGGGGTCGAAGACCGTCACCAACAAGTCGATGCCCGCGGCTTTGGCGCGCACGAGCGTCTCGGGCACTTCCTTGCTCCAAAATGAGAGCAGGTGCGCATGCGTATCGGCAAGCGGCGCCAGCGGCACCGGGCAGGCCACCGTTTTCTTCTTTTTGGTAAACATCACGCGTTCGACATTAGGCGTCATGGGAAAGCTCCTGAGCCAAGCGGACAAAGGCAGCGACGTCGAGCGTCTCGGCGCGCGTGGTAGGTGCGATACCGCAGGCCTCAAAGGCGGCGTCGAGCGCGTCCTTGGCAAAGCCGTTGGCGCTCATGGAGTTGCGAATCGTCTTGCGGCGCTGAGCAAACGCAGCGTCGATCACACGGGCCACAAACTCGCGGTCGATGCCCTCAGGTACCACTCCGTCAACGCGATCGATGCGCACTACGGCAGAATCCACGTGCGGTGCCGGCATAAAGCAGCGCGGCGGCACCTCAAAGCGCCCCGTCACCTGCGCATACAGGCCGAGCTTTGCCGTGTAGCCGCCATAGGTCTTGTTGCCCGGCGTTGCGGCAATACGATCTGCAACTTCCTTTTGCACCATGACGACGGCGCGCTTAAGCGCGGGCATCGTCTGGAAGAACTGAAGGATGATCGTCGCCGCCACGTTATAGGGCAGATTCGCGACAAACACCGTGGGTTCACCACCGGCGGCCTGCTCAATCTGCTCCGACGTCACCTTGAGCGCATCGCCCATGATAAAGCGGAAGTTGGCATAGTCGGCGGCGTGGGCGTCAAGCACCGGCTCAAGCTCGGGATCGGCCTCAATCGACGTAACGCACGCCGCCTCCTGCAGCAGGGCCAACGTCAGCGTGCCGCAACCCGGGCCGACCTCGAGCACGCGCTCATCGCCCGCAAGTTCAGCGAGCTCACAGATACGTTCGATCACATGGTTGTCGATCAGGAAGTTTTGGCCCAGGCGATGCTTGGTCGCAAGGCCAAACTCCTCTAGCAGCTCCCTAGTTGCCGTGGGGTTTGCCAAAGGCGAAGTTGTCATAGTTGCCTCCTTAGCATGGTGGCGGCGTCTTGAAACAAAAGGGCATGGACCGTTGCGGCCATGCCCTTACATCTAAACAGCAAATTGCCGATATGGCGCGCGGCGGCTTAGCCCAGACGCGGGAACAGCGGCTCGCCCTTCTCGACGGGCTGACCACCGGCAAGCAGGCCCCAAGCGCAAATGCCCTTGAGGTCGTCGCTCGTGGCCTCGTCCTCGCAGGACAGGCGACGCAGAGCCTCGGCAGAAGTCTGGGGCATGAGTGGCATCAGCAGGTGAGCGGCGATGCGGATGGCCTCGAGCAGGTTGTAGATCACAAACGCCAGCTCGTCAGCCTTGGCCTCGTCCTTGGCAAGCGCCCAAGGCTCGGAGTCCTCGATGTAGTGGTTGGCGGCATGGATGAGCTCCATGACCTCGTCCTTAGCTCCACCGTAATCGAGCACGTCCATCTTGGCCATGTAACGATCGACCAGGCCATCGGCAATCTTTGCCAGCGGGTTGTCGAACGCATCGAACGATGCGGGCTTGGCGGGCGCGCAACCGTCAAAGTACTTGCCGCTCATGTTGAGCGAGCGCGAGATGAGGTTGCCCCAGCTGTTGGCCAGGTCGGCGTTGTAGACCTGCTCCATGCGCTCGAAGCTGATGGCGCCGTCGGTGCCGGGCACCACGTCGGTCATAAAGTAGTAGCGATAGCCCTCGACGCCCAGCATGTCGATAACGTCCTGCGGAGCGATGGCGTTGCCACGGCTCTTGGACATCTTCTCGGCCTTGCCGGTCTCGGCGTTACGCACAGTCAGGAAGCCGTGGGCAAAGACGTGCTCGGGCAGAGCCTCGCCGATGGCCATGAGCATGGCGGGCCAAATGACGCAGTGGAAGCGGATGATGTCCTTACCCACGATGTGGAACTGCGCGGGCCAGCGATAGGCCAGCTCGGCACGGGCCTCGTCGGTGTCGACACCGTAGCCGACGGCGGTCATATAGTTGAGCAGCGCGTCGAACCACACGTAGGTCACGTGGCCCTCGTCGAACGGGACCTGAATGCCCCAGTCAAAGCTCGTACGGCTCACGGAAAGGTCGTTGAGGCCGCCCTCGACAAAGCTGCGCACCTCGTTCATGCGGAACGCAGGCTCGACAAAATCGGGGTGCTCGTCATAGAGCTTGAGCAGCTTGTCCTGGAACGCAGAGAGCTTAAAGAAATAGGACTCCTCCTGCACGCGCTCGAGCGGACGGTGGCAATCGGGGCACAGGTGCTGGCCGACGCTGCCGTACTCCTCGTCGCCCTTCTGGACCTGCGTATCGGTAAAGTAGGTCTCGTCGGGCACGCAGTACCAGCCGTCATAGCTGCCCTTATACAGGTAACCGGACTCCTTCATGCGCTCCCACAGATACTGCACGGCGTGATGCTGGCGCGGCTCGGTGGTACGAATGAAGTCGTCGTTGGAGATCTCGAGCTTGCTCCAAAGCTCCTTGAAGTGCGGAGCCTGGCTGTCGGTCCACTCCTGCGGCGTCATGTTGTGCTTGGCTGCAGCCTCGGCGACCTTCTCGCCGTGCTCGTCCATGCCAGTCAGGAACTTGACGTTATAGCCGGCGGAGCGACGATAGCGAGCCTGGACGTCGGCGATGATGGTGGAATAAGCCGTGCCCAGATGCGGATCGGCGTTGACGTAGTAGATGGGCGTCGTGATAAAGAACGAAGGCTTGCTTTGATCCATGGGGTCTGTCCTCCAGAAAAACGTTGCATACAGGGGATGATTCTAGCGCAAGGGCTGGATATCCTCCATCTATTGCATATCGAGCACCATGGCATAGACATCGCGCTTGCGGCGCGAGTACTTCTGTGACAGGCGCTTTGCCACCGCGGAGGCGGGCTCTCCCTCCTCGAGCGCGGTACGAATGTCCTCGCGCAGGGCTTCGTCGGGGTCTACCGCTGCGGCGCCAACCGGCACGGTACCGGCCTCCTCGTCCTCACTCGGCGGCGCGATGACCAGCGCGATCTCGCCCTTTACCTCACCACGGGCACGCAGCTCCTCGGTTAGCTGGGCGGCGAATCCGCGTAAGACTTCCTCGTGCAGCTTGGTGAGTTCGCGGCAGACGGCAACCTCACGTTGGGGAAAGACCTCCACCACGGCCTCGAGTGTCGCCACGATGCGATGTGGAGACTCGTAGAAGATGAGCGCGCCGGGCACCACGGCAAGGCGCTGCAAACGGCGCACACGGTCGCCGTGCTTTCGGCCCAAAAAGCCCTCGAAGAAAAAATGCTCGCAGGGAATGCCGGACGAAACGAGTGCCGTGACGCAAGCAGAGGGCCCGGGAATAACCTCGACGGGCACGTCCGCCTCGCGCGCCGCCTCAACCAAAGCCTGGCCGGGATCAGACACGCTCGGCATACCGGCGTCCGAGGCAAAGGCGAGGGTCTCCCCCGCCAGCAGGCGGTCGACCAGGCCGGCTGCGCGACTTGCGATCACGTTCTCGTCGCAACGAACGAGCGGCTTGGAGATGCCTAGGTGCATCAGCAACTTTGAGGTCACACGCGTGTCCTCGCAGCAGATGGCATCGGCGGCGGCAAATGCCTCGCCGACACGCGGGGACAGGTCGCCCAGATTACCGATGGGCGTACCGACCACATAAAGTTTGCCCGTGCGGGCGCTGTTTTGCGTCATATCAACCTATTCAATCATGCCGCGCTCGAGCGTGCCGAGTGCCGCGCGGGCGTCCCATGCTGCAATACGCTTCTCGGTCTTCCATGTTTGGAAGAACCAGCCAGCCGCCGGCGCAAACGATGCCAGCTGGTTGGCGATGAACACGCGCTCGTAGGCATTGCGGCCCTCGGGCGTAACCGATGAGTTGGCAAAAATCGCCGCACCCGACCATTCACCCACCAAAACGGGGAATCCAGTCGAGATTGCCTCCTTGAGCTCACGCTTGTTGCGCGAAATCGCCGTCGTCAGACCGCGGGGGCTCGTGATGTCGAGCGCATACTCGTCGCGGTAATGGTACAGGTGAAGGTCCATGTAGACGTTCTTGTACTTGGCACCGCGCATAAAGTGCTTCCACTCGCCGGGGTGTCCCGAAGAGGAAAAGACGACGATCTTGTCCTCGGGCATATACGAACGAACGAGCTCGTACGCGTCACGATAGAAGTTGCGCAGGTAGTGCGCCGGAATACCGTCCGTCATGGTAAAAAGGCTCTTGCGTACGCTCATCTGCGGCGTATCCAACAGCTCGATGCCCAGCAGGCTCTCGGCCTCACCATAGCGATCGGCCAGGCGCTCGAGCACATCGAGCGCAACGTGACGGCCGTTGGTGGACGAATGCCACTCGGCAACAGCCTCCGGCGTGGTGGGCGAATCGTTGGAATCGCCCTGACCGCCGGGTACAGTCGCCAGATCGAGCAGTACGCGGATGTTGTACTTGGCGGCCCACTCAATAGCACGGTCGATATAATCGACGACCGAGATGTAGGAAGCGTCGGACTCCTGCGAGCCAAAGGCATACCACGGCACCGGCAGGCGCACGGCGTTGAGACCGATCTGCGCCATACGGCGAAAATCGTCCTCGCTCACAAACGTCTCGTAATGGCGACGCATGCGCTCGTTATAAGCAGCGGTGCCCATGGCCTCCTGCAGCTCGGCCGCGTTGGATGCACCGGTCGCCGCGTACAGCGACGGGGTCACCCAAGGCTCGGGAATAAACCAGCCAGAGAGATTAACGCCGAGTATCCTCTCCATCACTGCCCCCTTTTGAATCATACGGGCTAAGCCCGCATCGCTCTTGCATGACATATCTATCGATTTGAGTATACCCGCGCATGCAGACAGGCGACCGAACGGTCTACAAAGTGGCGCAAAAGTGGGAGGAATGTCTGGGACAGGTGGGCACGAGCTGGTGCGCCGAGATGTGCGCGCACGTCGGAAGTAAGCGCCGGAAAGCGCATCCCACTCTGAAGCCAAATTCCGGGACGCAATTTCCGCAGAGTCCTCGATAGAAGAAAAGGACCCCTTTGCAGAAGTCCTAGTCAATTCAAGGTGGCGGGGAAGGGAATCGCGTCCGCGCGCTGCGCGGACGGACCGCTGCGGCGCTTACGCGCCTTGCGAGCTGCGCTGGCAAACGCTTACGCGTTTACTCAGCTCCGCGCCCTCACGGGGTTCGATTCCATGTGGGGGCTGCATAAAAGAAAAGGACCCCTTTGCAGAGGTCCTAGTCAATTCAAGGTGGCGGGGAAGGGAATCGAACCCCTGACACGAGGATTTTCAGTCCTCTGCTCTACCAACTGAGCTACCCAGCCATTTGAGGTGTGCCTTGTTTCAAGGCTTGATTAGTATAACCAAGGACGCGTTCCGGTCAACCGAGAATTTTAAAAAAGTTTTTGAGCACAGCCTCGGTTCTATAAATCGGCACGTCAGAGGCATCAGCCGGCAGCAAGAAGTTTTTCACTCAGAGCCGCACGGGCAAACTCACTTGGCGTCATCCCCTCGGCAGCCGCCCGTCGACGAATGGCCTCCTTCATTCCCAGAGGAATCTTGACCGACAGCGTTGCCGTCCCCTCACCTGAGAGCGGGGGCCGTCCATGCACGATCCCACCAACGGTGTGTTCGCCATCCGGAAACTCTCCGCGCTCGTACGACTCGCACCACGCGTCAATCATTTCATCCGTTACAACCTGACCATTAGCGGCCGTATACGTCTTGCCCATCATCGACCCCCTTGCCGAGCCTGTTCAATCTCCTGCCAAAATTTCTTCTGGACTGGAGACAAGGCATGAATAATAAGCCACCCACGGACAAGCTCGGCCGCGACAAGCTCCACGCTTCGTCCGTCTGGGAGCCATCCAATCGCAAGCCATCTCGGCGGCTCGTCCTTCGACTCGCGACGAATGCACTCAGTAACCGCAAGCCAAGCGCTAAGCACCTGCTTTTCCGTCAGGTGCTTTTTAGCGTTGGGATGAATCTCAACATCCATGCATCTTCTCCTCCATCTTACCCAATTTCGTATGACGAAAGTCCACTGTCGCCAATTCTTAAGACGGCACGCGTTGGAGAGCAGGGGTCGAAACAATGATTGAAGGACGCTCTAGTACGGCCCAGGCGCCGGGGCAGGAGCACATGCGCCAAGGGCGGACGTTTTCGTAGCGCGCGAGGATATTGCCGTCGCGATCGATGAAGGCGATGTCGATGGGATAGGCCATAAAACACGTATGGACCGAAGAGCAGCGTGGAAACGCCATGACGAGCGGCAGGCCGTTGACGGCAACCGGACGCCGTCCCAGCATGCCGCGCAGGCGCACGACAAACGACTCCGCCACCACAAACTCGGCCGGCGTCCAACCCAGCCTATTGAGTGCCCGCGCGTAGGCGATGTAGGACGAGACCGCGGTCACATGACCACCCCCGGACGCCATGGATCGACCGTCACCGCACGCTCGTGCGACAACGTTGTCGGCGCCCCCAGCGGCACGCCAGCGATGCTGAGAGAAGTCGGCCACGGCTCATAGTGCATGGTGCAGGTGTAGGTCCTAAACGTACCGGATAGGGAGAGCAGGCCACCATCCGATGCCTTCGCGCCTTGCTCGCTCGACACTTCGATCTGTAAGTCATAGCCTTCCATGGCATTCAGAATTTGAGTCTGAACCGTCGCCGAGGCATCGGCAGAGCTTTCGTCGCCCTCCCCCTCCGACGCCACGGCATGCGCTAGCACGATGTCGGGCACCACGCGGTCGAAGCGCGCGACAGCGCTGGCAAAGATCATGACGTTGTACACGATGAGTGCCAGCACCAGCAAAACGGGCGTAACCACTGCCATCTCCACCGTCGCTTGGGCGCGCTCCTCGCGCAGACGCATGCGGATACTCATTACGACCCACCGCCCAGAGCGCCAACCAGCGTGGCGACATCGACGGTGAGCGGGATGGAGCCGCCGCCGGGCAGAGGAATCTCCGCAAGTGTGAACACCGTACCGCTAATGGTGCGTTCGACTTGATATTCCAACGCCTCGCAAAGCGCCTTGGGATCGGTCACGCCCAACGGAATACTTCGCAGTTTGTCTTGCGCTTGAGAGAGACCCGCAATGTCAGACCCCGGACTCTTAATGATATTGGCGGAATCGGTCAGCACCGGCTTTCGCAGGCGCAAGTCGCACGGTTCCAAACCCAGCGCCGCCACGGACGCCGAAACGGTATCGCCGAGCCACGATGCGATGGAGTCCAACGCGCCGCTGCCCCCTCCTAGGCCTTTAATCATCTCGTCCATAAGTTCGTCGGCTGAGCCTTGGATATCACCGTATCCCACGAGTAGCCGTCCCCAAACATCCATGACGCCGTCGAGCACGCCGGCAACGCCGCCCGAGCGTTCCTTCAATGTCGAGAAAAATCGCGAAAGCACGTTGTTTTGCGCCGTCGCCTCATCGGGCGCCAGCACCGCGGCAGAGATAGCACCGCGATCGCCAAGCCTGACTGCCGCGTTAAACGAGGAGTTAAGTTGATCGGGGCTGGTAATGTCACCCGAAACTGCAAAGGCGACCACGCCGTTGCGGCCAGGTGGGGCGATACGCGGGCGCTCGCCGGAAAGCGCTTTAATGGCCTGGTCAAACGCATTGCCCGCACGGTCGGCCTCATCCTCGGTCTGACGCTCAAGTTCGAGTTCTTTGTTGCGGCATTCGACGTAGTCTTCCAGAGCCTCTTTGAACTTATCGAAGTGGTACTCGAAGCCCCTTTCGACAGAAGTCGTTGCAATCGCAACGTACCCTAAAGACGACACACCGAAATGGCATTCGCTACACGTTTCGTGACCGTCAAAATCTGCGACGGATGCCAGCCCACCCGGCTTTCCTTTTTTGTAATTTGGACAGTCAGTCCCATAATGCAAATAGGTAACTTTATCTACTTCACTCGTGGGCCAACGCGCATCGGTATAGAGTTCAGTCGTCCGCGCCTCATCTGGATTTCGCGGAAGGAAAGGGATGCGGGCGGAAACTTTGCCGTCCTTTTCAGTTATATATGCCCGCTCGACTTCTTCGCCCGCATAAGCGAAGAACACCTTTCGTGCAGCAGAATCTGCCTGTTTTTCCGGACCCTCGCCAAGCGGTTTCTCATTTGCCAGGCGCTGGCGATAGTAGGCCTTCGCGCGATCGAGCGCCACTTGCGGTTCCCACGTAACGCTCGAAGCGTAATGCGGATTTTGAGCACCAGAGAGATCCGTTAGACTTTTCACACGCTCCCACATGCAAGAACAGCTGCTGACCGAGCCCTTGTCAGACCCGCCACAATCCGCCAGCCAAGCGCGCTCTTTAGCCTTCGCCGTGTCCTCAGAAGCCTTCCGCAGCTCCTCGGCCGCACGCTCTAAATCATCTGATGTGTCTTTAATGGTATCGGTCGAGATCTCTGACCCTTTGAGCGCAGCGAAGTCCGACTCGGATGTCCTGGGCACGGCAAGCGCCGTACCGGTATAGGCCACACTATCGGTATCCTGCGCCGACACCGCCTGCGTGGCACGCGCGGCAATCAGATACGGCAGAGCCGTCTCGATTTTCTGCAAGCCTTCCGATGCGCTTTTGGCAAACTTGTTGCGCGTTTTAATGATCTCAATCCCGGTGTCGACCATATTGCCGGCAACTGGTTCGGCACCTGGGATGAGAATGGCAACCAGGCCCGTCCCGATTGTGGCAAACCCCGCTAGCCCCAGACTCAAGATGCTCGCATCAACCACCGTGGCAGCCGTGTGATAGGACGACACCACGTTGGCACCCGCCAGCGCGCCGCTATCGGCCGCCACCTGGGTATCCCCGGCACGCGACATGCTCCATATCGCCGCGGTCGACGAAAACAACAACGTGAGCACCACTAGGATGACCACGGCAGAAGAAAGCGTGGTGTAGGCACCGTCTTCGATAAACAGGTCGATACCGGCGCGGCCCATAAAGCCGCCTCGCTTGCGATGGCAGCTCGGACGGCGCGTCAAAACGCATCTAGACCAGAAACGCTTAATCCCATGCAGCAATCCACGAATCATAATCTCCCTCCAGCCATTCGGGACGCGATTGATACAAGACATCGACCTTGAGCTCAACGTGGCCGCCCTCGGCGGTACCACCCATAGCCTGCGCAAACGCACCGATCACAGGCAACGGCTTGACCTCGCCGGAAACGGACACGGACGAGACACCACCCGCACCGGCCCGGCCAAGCTCGATATCCCACGACAACGGCCCGCCGGCATGAAAGATCGAAACGTTGGGCACTGCGGCAAGCCGGCGGCGGGTGAACTCCTTAAGATCGTCGTCCTCCGCCGTCGTCGTGGTCATGAGCCGCGCGGTCTCGGCAGCGGCAGACTCCATGACCGCGCGCGTATAGAGCAAACACACCGGTTGCAGTGCGAGAAGAATGAGCATCAGAAACGTCGGCAGCAAAAAAGCAGCCTCGACCGTAGACTGCGCCCAGTCCTCGCGCGCGATATCAATACAACGCGATGTCCTTAGCGCCCGCAGCGGCGTCGATAACCGACGTCGAGGCAACGCCATGGGATGCCGCCCGCTCAACCAGCGCCGCCAAGTGCCCATCGGTGCCAGCACGCCAAAGCCCCGCAATCGCCAGCACGATCGATAACAGCGCCACCGTGACGATGGCGTATTCGACCGTCGCCTGGGCAGATTCCTCGCGCAGGACGTCATGCATTTCACGACCCCTCCTTTGAGCTTATTGTTTGCGGGGCCAGGCGCACCGCGCGCAGACGACACGAAGCATCGCCAGCATCCGCGGCAACCGTCACCATATCGACCCAGCCGCGCCCATCGCGCACGATGGCGCCCCATACGTTGCCCTTAATATCGAGATAGCCGCTCAGGGCGAGCTGGGCCGTTGGCACCTCGCGGTAGGCGCGTAACATATCCGCCGCTGCCTCGGTCATCGGTCGGTCCTCGGACCATGCAAGCCGGACCGCAATCGCGTTGTCCTCAGGCGAATCCGTCGCAGTGCCAGACCGCTTGTCGAGCGTCCGCAGAAAGGTTTGCGCCGTGACAGCGACATCCGAATCGTCCGCATCTCGCATCTCATCTTTTTGAGTCGCCACCGCCGAATCTGAGCCCGAATCGAAGGCGGCCCCAGGACGCTGCTGCCGCGCGGCGTTAAGCCCCCAAAGCACCGCCGCTATCGCCACGGTCAGGCAAGCAAACACCAGCAGCACCCCGATGGGGCGCTCGCCCTCTACAGACTGTTGATGCCCTCGCTGATAGCGTTCCATAGATCTTGGACCTTGCCTTTAAATGCAACGATGGCAATAATCGCGATCACCACAAGCACGCCCACCAAAATGGCGTACTCGGTGGTACCCTGCGCGCTCTCCTCCCGCAACAGCTCCTTGGCATGCTGGCGAGCGCGGATCGCCCGGCAAAAAGCCCGGTTCCAAGCCTTGTCAGCAACTTCGACCATCGTGTTCATGTATTCCTCCCTACATCATCCCGCCTGCTCCCAGCAGCGGGCCCAATATGGACAGAAGCAACGCCGGCAAGATGAGCGTGCCGGTGGGGATCAGCAGCTTGACGGGCGCACGCTCGATCTCACGCTCGACCGCGGCGCGATGAGCCGCACGGATCTCGCGACTTTGAGCGGCCAGCGTCTCGGCAAGTGGGGCACCCAGGGCGAGCGCCTGCCCCACCGTGATGGCAAAGGTCTCGAGCGCTCGCACGTCCAGATCGCGCGCGGCGGCCAACAACTCGTCCTCACGCGTGCCCACGCCCACCTGCCACGCCATGCAGGCCCGCTCAAGGCGAAGAGCCAGCACTGACCGGCGGTTGGCGCAGAAAATCTCAAGCGCCGCATCAAACGAAAGACCGGCCGAAAGACCCAAGCGCACAACATCGATCATCTCGGACACTTCGCCGAGCGAAACTCGCGCCGGGCCGCCCGCTCCAACCGCGCCCTTCACTCGCGCGGTCAGGGCATCGACCACTGAGCGACCCGCGGCAGCGACCAGCACCGCCTCGCGCTTGCAGGCCCCTGCGATCTTGCGCGCATCCGCTCGATCCAAACCCGTCGCGACAAATACACTCAGGGCGCACAGGCAAGCCGCAACTGCAACTGGGGCGCTCATAGCTCCACCCTCATAATGCGCCGGATAACCACCAGGGCAACGGCGTTGAGGGCGAGACCCAGCACCACAGCGCCCGCACCGGCAGGCGTCGCAAGACCGCGACGAAAATCTGCCGAAAGCAGCGCCAACACCGCGCATATGCCCGCCGGCATCGCCGCGACCATATGCGCAGACATGCGAGCCTGCGACGTCTTAACATCCAGGCGGCGCTTGAGCTCAATGCGCTCCCCCACCATGCTCGACGCCTCGGACAGTAAGTCGGCAAGCGGAGCGCCAGTGCGCTGTGACACCTTAAGCGCCAAGGTCACAAGCGAAAGACCGGGGGCGTCGATGCGCACGAGCAAGTCATCGAGTGCGTCGGTCGCCGAGATGCCGCAATCGATCACCGCCGCTACCCGCAAAAACTCGGTATGTACCGGCTCTTGCGCATGAGCTCCCACAAAGCGCATGCCCTGGGCCAGCGAATGTCCCGAGGCAAGCGACATGGAAAGTGCGGTAAACGCCTCGGGCATGGCCTCTTCTGCATCGTGTTGCTCGCGCCGGCTCTCAAAGCCATCCCGAGCGGCACCAACGGCAAACGGAGCAACAAGTCCCAAGGCAAATCCGAGGGGCGATAACGACACCATCGTCAGTAAAACGCAGCAGACACCGCTAGATAGCAGCAGAAACGCCAAACGCCCCGAAGCATCTTCGATCACGAGGCCAAGGCGATGCGCCGGAGCCAGCGATGTCCACGAACGGGCGATCTTTTTCAGCAGATCGTTTTCCACCAGCTCACGCGGCAGCCTCTCTGCCACCGTCTCGAGCGCCTGACGCGCCAGCTCCGCCGGCGGCACCTTCGGCACACGAGGTTCCGCCCCGCACGCCGTCGCAACAGAAAACCCTGCCAAACCCCCTACGACGAGGGGCACAGCGACCTCCATTCGTCTACCTCCTCTTGTGTGAGCGTCCCCGACCGCAGGCCTTCTGCAATAAACGGCGGCTCGCGGTCAAGCGTCCAGATGCGCTCGGCGGCATCGAAAGTCACATAGCGCTCGAGCTCTACGCCGCCCGACGCGGCGCGACGCACCCCCGAATACGAGGAGACGAAACGCCTGCCATCGGCGTGGCGCTCGGACATCACGATGCCGTCGAGCGCCATGGCAATCTGTTCCTCGATGAGCTCGCTCGGCAGATCGATGCCATAACGTGCAAGCAACGTCAGACGCACCACGGTCTCCTGTTCTGAACCCGCATGAAGTGTGGTGAGCGACCCGTCGTGGCCCGTGTTCATGGCCTGCAACATGTCGCAGCACTCGGCACCACGCACCTCGCCCACCACGATGCGGTCGGGGCGCATGCGCAGGGCATTGGTCACCAGGTCGCGGATCGTCACCGCGCCCTCGCCCTCAATTGAAGCCTCGCGCGCCTCTAGACGCACCACGTGCGGATGATGCGCAAACTTGAGCTCGGCAGAGTCCTCGATCGTCACGATGCGCTCGCCGGTGGAAATCTCACATGACAACGCGTTGAGCAGGGTGGTCTTACCAGATCCCGTGCCTCCCGCAACCGCCAGGTCCTGTCGCAGCGACACCGCACACGACAGCAGCTGCGCATACCAAAGCGGCAGCGATCCCAACCCCACGAGCTCGTCCAGCGAGCAGATACGGTCCGAGAACTTTCGGATGGTGAGAATCGGTCCGTCAATCGCCACAGGCGGAATCACCGCGTTGACGCGATAGCCCGTTTTGAGGCGGGCGTTGACGATGGGGCTGCGCTCGTCGATACGGCGGCCAAGTGGCGAGATGATGCGGTCGATAAGCACACGGATCTGCTCATCATCCTCAAACGCATGCTCGATGGGGTGCAAGACGCCGCCGCGTTCAAAGAAAGCCGAGCGGCAGCCGTTGATCATGATCTCGGTAACGGTGTCGTCCTCGATGAGCGGCTGCAACGGCCCCAGGCCCACCACGTCATCCAAAATCTCGTCGATGATGGTCTCGCGCTCGGGCGTCGCGAGATCGGTCGGCTCCTCAACATTGAGCGCCGCCTCCACCGCGGGACGCAATTCCGAGCGGGCAAGTGCCGGGTCGATATAGGCACTGATACGCGCCACTTCGTCGTAACCCATGCGGTCCATCACGGCGCGCTTGGTGCGTCGTTTCACCGCGCGGCGACGCCCCGCATCTACAGGCGCTGCCGCCGCTGCAGCGCCGGCAGCCTTAATCCTCGTTTGCAGGCTCATCGCTGATCACCCTCGCGCGACCAGGGAAGGCGGATACGCGGGCGTTCGGTGCGCGTTGCACGGTCGGCGACCATATCGCTCCAAGGGCCGACGGCGCACCCCAGTTCCACGAGCATCTCGCGCGTGGCCTCGCGCACGCTGGTCGCAAAAGCGCTGGTCTGCCCCACTGCCTCGTCAGCGCGCCCAAACGCCATGAGCGCGGCGAGATCCTGCCCGCCATCGGCGATACGAATCTTGGAGCTCAACGCACAGGCAATCTCAAAGCGCATGGCGACGTCTTCGTCTGCCCCGCGCGCACCGAACCGGTTGAACACGGCGCTCATGCGCGTGCGCGGCACACCCACTCGACTTGCCAGTTCAATGACGCGCGACGCCGATGTCGCGGACGACACCGCCGCATCGCCAACGACCAGGCAACGGTCGCTCGCCGCCACCGCAGCCGCCACGGCGTCGCCCCAAAAGACCGAGGTATCGATAAAGACCACGTCGGATTCGCGACGCAGGACATCAAGCAGTAACTCCACCGGACGTGCCATGAGCTCGGCTTGCTCGGGCGCCGCGACGGGACCCCAGAGCGTAACGCCCGGCGCCACGCGCATCGATGTGGCTACGATATCCGGCTCGGTGAGCGCGCCCGCCGCCGACGGCTCGATAAGTGCCGCCATATCGCGCGGAGCATCGACGCCTAACAAGTCGTAAAGGTTTCCAAACATCAAGTCCAGGTCGAGCACGGCGGCACGCAAGCCCAACAGCGACGATGTGTGTGCCATGGTGGCAACGATCGTCGACTTGCCGCAACCGCCCGAACCCGAAATGGCGCAGATGACCGGAGCTCGATGCTGCGGAGCGGCAGCGTCTGCCGGCGGCATCGGAGGCGGCGGGGCGGGCGTCGGTGACAGCGTCCCCGTCTCCCCCGCCGCAACCACACGCTGCGTCCAAGCCGGCATGGCAGCTTGTTCGGTCTGCGAGGCAGGCTCGTTCTGCGCAATCTGCTCATGCCGCATCAGCGGCAACTCGACGCACCCGGCAAAGCCCTCAACTTCGTCGAGTTCATCCGCCAGATTCACGCCGTGCACGTATCCCATATCTACAGCCGGGGAGTCGCCAGCATGCTGCGCCGGCCCTCCAGCGTCATCGTATACAAGGGGGTTCCGGGGGCGCCGACCATGCTCGGCTTCCGCTTTTCCATAATCATCAACACGCGGGCCTCTTGTAGCGCGAGGCGCCCCGGGTTCCCTATCAACAAAAGCATCGGGCTCAATCGTCATGCGCCGATCGGAATCAACCGCTCCCTCGCCCGCGCGCCCGTTGCCGCATATACTGTGCGCAGCGATGACCTCGGTCGCCCCCGCGCGAAACAGCCCCTCGATATCCGACGGATCGAGCGCTTCTATCAACACGACCACGCGACTCACGCGGCCTTCGGCCGTCAGGCGCGCAACAGTCTTGCGCACATCTTCGGTATCAAACAGAGACGCCGCGATGATGGCAGCCCCGCGGCGCGACGGAAACGCCCGCGCCATGGAAACCAGCCCGTCCAGGTCACCCACGCGAAGCACCTGTGCACCCGCATCACGGCCCTCGACTTCCTGCTGCAACAGCCCGTAATCGCCGCACGCGCAGCACGCAAGCCAGATCGCCTTCATCACTCGTCGCCTCCGCTCTTTTTGCCGCGCGCCGTGGCGGGAATCGTCAAGCTGACCGTTCCCTTGCCCGAGGCTCCCAGCAGTTCCTTGACGTCTTCGGGGTCAGCCGCCAGCGTCACCCATTCGATCTTGCCCTCGCGCGTGGCACCGGAATCCTCACTGGTATCGATCACGTGCGCGCCGCACAGTCGATCGGTTACGCCGTCTTTTTGCACATACACATCCACGTAGCTGCCCACGCCCGTAGCACCGCCGACCGAGTGCTCGGCATCGACCGCCACCGAAACGGCGACCTTGCCCTTAGGCACCTCGAGCTTGTGGCTCTCGGCCTTGGTGTAGACATTGCAGATCACGGCGTTTTTGGGAATACGCGAAGTCGTCACGTCGCCGCGCACCTGGCGCAGCTCGGTCGCCGCGTCACGCGGCAGCAGACTCGTCAGCCATTCCTGGGTTATGACATTGGTCTCATCGAGGGTCTCGCCCACATCGATATCGCGCGCCGCGACGCATACCTCGACGCGATCGCCACCGTACTTGGCCAAGGTCTCAGCCTGGACCTGTTCGGCTTGCGAGCGGATCGACGAGCCGTAAACCATGCAGAGCAGAGCAGCGAGCACGCCCGCGACCAGACTGATGGCGATGCGTTTGCTCTTGTTCACGGCCGCTCCTCTCATGGCAGTGCCGGGCGAATGCCCGTACCACCATTGTCTGGGCGGTCAGAGTGCAAAGCGGCGCAATCGCGATTTTGGTTTTCGATGTCAAACCAATCGCTGACCAAAAGCTAACCAGCCCGTCAAGCTCGTGGCAAGGTTTTGGTCAGTACGTCAGCAAACTGCATGTTTCGAGGCTTTTCCGCAGCAAAAAAGCCGTCTCCCGAATAGTTGGGAGACGGCTGTCATAGGAAAAATCAATTACAGATGAACATCGGGATCGAGCATTTGAGCGCTCACGCGCATGGATGACGCCAAGTTTTGGAACGTTTCCAGACGCAGACTGTCGATCTGCCCGGCGTCCTCGGCCTCGCGAACGGCGCAGCCCGGCTCATGGGTATGCGTGCAATCGCCAAACCGGCACGCACGCGATGCCTCGACAATCTCGGGGAAGGCGCGCGCCAGACCCCGTTCGTGACCCACGAGCGGTAGGCTGCGCAGGCCCGGGGCATCGGCGATCACGCCAGCGTCGCCCGGTAGCGCCACCATCACGCGCGCGACGGTAGTGTGACGGCCCTGGTCGTCGCGTTCGCGCACACCGCCGGTCGCCAACGTATCGTGGCCCAGCAGTGCATTGAGCAGCGTCGACTTGCCGGCACCCGACTCGCCCAGAATCATGGCGCAGCTCCCGGTAGGCACGCAGGCACGGACCTCGTCCAGGCCGCGGCCCTCGGCAGAGGACGTCACGATCACGCGCACGTCCGGACCCACCAGGCGGCGCACGCGGTCCAGATCACGCTCGAGCTCCTCGGCATCGCAGCGGTCAGCTTTGGTGAGCACCACCACCGGCTCGGCATCGCAGTCGAGCGCCAACACCAGCGAGCGAGCCACGCGGTCGAGCAGCACCTCACCGGCACCGAGCGCCTGCACGATTAGCACGCTATCCACGTTGGAGCAGAGCACCTGGCGCTCTCCGCGGGCACGGCCGCGCCAACGCTCAAAGCTCGTACGGCGCGGCAGCACGCACTCAATCACGCCCATATCGTGCCCGGGAGCGCGGCGCACCGCCACACGGTCGCCCACGGCAGGCAGCAGGACCTCGTCCTCGCCGCGCGACTTGGCAAACCCCACTGCATGCTCGGCGCGGAAGGTATCGTCGGCAGTCGCCACCAGCGGAAACCCGCGATCCAGGCGAATAACGGCACCCAGCTGCATCTGCTCGGGCTCCTCGGCATGTGCGCAGAAATCATCAAAGGCAGTCTGCTGGGCTTCATCGACCGGCAGGCCATCAAACGCCGGAACATCCTGCAGCGCATCGAGCCCCGGTACGCTCGCCAACAACTCCTCGGCAGACACGGGCGCTTCGGTCGCGAGCTTCCGACGACGGTCACGCTTAGCCCGCGCCCCCGTCGTCTTTTTCTTCGCTTTAGCCTTCGCCTTGCCCACAAGCGCCTCCCAGCACCACAAATCACAACTGAGCAGGTATTTTACCCACAAAAAAGAGCCGGTCGAGCAAACGCTCGACCGGCTCACATACTTTCCCTCAGCCCTTTATCATCCGCACGGGAGAAAAGCCAACAAGGATACCGCAGGGCCCGCCCCGGAAGCCCTTTCTCCCGAACGATCCCGCAGCGCAAAGCGCGAGGACCAGTGAGGGAGAAAGGGCGTGGGGCGGGCCCGGACGAGTACGCTACTCTTTCTCCACAGCGCGCATGATCGCCTTGTAGATCTCCATCAGCGGAATGATCAGGAAGGCCAGGCCCAGCGCGGCAAGAACGCCCTTGAGCTCAAGCGTCACGGGGCCAAAGAACATCTCGGCAAGCGTCGGCTGTACGGTTACGATCACCGTCAGCACCAGCGCCAGCGCGGCAGATGCCCACAGCCACTTGTTCTGCTTCTTCATGCTAAACAGCGACGCACGACGGCTGCGCATATTGAAGCAGTGGAAAATCTCGACCATGTTGAGCGTGATGAACGCCATCATCACGCCTTCCTCGTCGGCATTGCCGGCGATCATATCGGCGATGTGGATGTAGCC
>CABURR010000017.1 GCA_902493985.1 uncultured Collinsella sp.
CGCTCCCACACGCCGCGCACGCCTAAGTTTTCCCAAACATGCAGGTCGGTATCATCGTCGATCCAACCGCAGCGCGAATCGGGCGTATCGGGACGAGCGACGTTTTCCGTTCCCGCCGTACCCGCGGCGCCGGCCATGATATCGCCTGGGCTGCCAATCCAATGCACACTGCCCAGGCGCACGACGGCGCCCTGGGACCAGCGCTCAACCAAAGGCTCGCAGCCCTCGTACCAATCGCATTCAAAGCCATAGATAAAGCTGAGCTCCGGCGCAATCTGCGCGGCAAGCTTGCGAGCATCCTCAAAAGCCAGACGATGTGCCGGCAGGTCGCCCTCAGTAACCTGCACTTCGCAGTTGGCGTCCATGCTGGCGGGCAGGGTGAGATGGTCGGTCGAGATCATGACGCGGCAGCTGGCCGCAGCAGCGGCACGGACGTTGTCCTCAAACGAGGCATGCCCGTCCGAAAACGAGGTGTGGGTGTGACAATCGACCAGCGGGCAAGCAGACATGGCGGCTCCTTTGCGTCAAGCGAATCCGCTTCATTGTAATGGTGCAGCTCTCAACACGCCGGACACGCCGGGGGTCGAAATCGATTGGAAAGGCTGCGCGACGCGCGGTGCGGCCTCGCTTGCGCTCTCAAAACATGTACATCAGCCTCCAAAAGCTGCAAAAAATGACATGTTTGGAGGCTGACGTACACGTTTGAGTGGAGCGGGCCGGCGTTGGAGCGCGCCAGCACTTGCGCCCAGCAAAAGTCGCACCTATCCCATGACGCCGCTCCTGCGCCGCCCGCGATGTGCTAGCGTTTGGATGAACAAAACGAGCCCGTGCGGAAAGGATCCGGACCGTATGCCATGCGATAGCAAATCCCCGCTGTCCCGCGAGACCGATGCGCCCGAAACCATCGTCAAGCTGGAATGCGACATCGACGATGCATCGCCCGAGGTGCTTGCCTACGCCGCCGAACGCCTGCGCGAGGCGGGCGCCCGCGAGGTACACTGGCTGCCCCTCTATTGCAAAAAGGGCCGCCCCGGCTGGCAGCTGCAGGTGATCTGCTCGCACGAGGATATAGAGCGCCTGCAGACGATTATCTTTTTGGAGACCACGACCAACGGCATTCGTCGCCAGGTCATGGAGCGCGTCTGTCTGCCGCGTCGTTTTGAGCAGGTAACGACGCCTTGGGGCGAGGTGTTCGTTAAAGTGGCCACCCTGCCCGACGGCAGCGAGCGCGCGGCGCCCGAGTACGAGGACTGCGCCCGTCTTGCCCGCGAGCACAGCGTGCCGCTCCAGCGCGTGATGCAGGCGGCTCAGAGCGCGGCACTGCGATTCGAGTAACACGGCCGGCGACATCTCGCGCTCGGCCACATCAACCCCACCCCGAAAGGACTCCCCATGAAATACCTCATCGCCTCCGACATTCACGGCTCGGCATATTGGACCGAGCGCCTGGCCGCCGCCATCGAATCCGAGCAGCCCGACCGCATCGTTCTGCTGGGCGATCTGCTCTACCACGGCCCGCGCAACGACCTGCCGCGCGATTACGCCCCCAAGCGTGTGATTCCGCTGCTCAACGCCCTGGCCGACCGCATCATCGCGGTGCGCGGCAACTGCGACGCCGAGGTCGACCAGATGGTGCTCGACTTCCCCGTCATGGCCGACTACGCCACGCTGTTCGACGAGACCGGCCGCGAGCTGTTCCTGACGCACGGCCACGTCTTTGGCGCCGGCATGCACAACAGCGTCGACCACGCGCCCGCGCTGCCCGAGGGCTCCGCGCTCGTCTACGGCCACACGCATATCAAGGTTAACGAGGCAAACGAGGCGCACCCGGGCCTATGGCTCTTCAACCCCGGCAGCGTGAGCATCCCCAAGGATGGCACGCACAGCTACGGCATCTACGAGGGCGGTGCGTTCCGCCACGTGATCATGGAGGAGGAATAACCATGGCACAGCACATGGCTCAGCAAAATGCCGAGGGCTCGCGCGATCTGTCCACGCTGGTCGACGCGTCGGCCGAGCTACAACATCTGGTGCAGACCGTCTGGCGCTTGCGTCAGCCCGACGGCTGTCCGTGGGACCGCGAGCAGACGCACCGCAGCATTGGCAAAAACATGATCGAGGAGGCCTACGAGGCGCTCGACTGCATCGAGGCGGACGACGTGGCGCATCTGCGCGAGGAGCTGGGTGACGTGCTCATGCAGGTCGTGCTGCATGCGCAGATTGCGGCGGACGCCGGTGAGTTTACGCTGGCCGATGTGGCACGCGATATCGACGCCAAGCTCATCCGCCGCCACCCACATGTGTTTGGCGATGCGGATGCCGATAACTCCGACGAGGTGCTCAAGATCTGGGACGAGGTTAAGCTTGCCGAGAAGGCTGCCAAGGACAAGGCCGTGGCAGCGGGCGAGGCTGCGCCCGAGGGCCTGCTCGACGGCGTGCCCACGCACCTGCCGGCGCTGATGCAGGCTCAGAAGGTGTCGCGCAAGGCGGCTGCCGTGGGCTTTGAGTGGGAGACGGTCCAGGACGTGTGGGACGAGGTTGCCGAGGAGCGTGCCGAGTTTGAGGCCGAGGCTCCCGGCTCGCCCGAGCGCGAGATGGAGTTTGGCGACCTGCTCTTTGCCCTGGTCAACGTTGCGCGCAAGGAGGGAATCGATGCCGAGAGCGCTCTGCGCGCCAGCACGGCAAAGTTCCGCCGTCGTTGGGCTGCGATGGAGCAGATGGCGGCCGACGCCCACGTGGATCTGGCTGAGCTTTCGACCCACGGCCTCAACGACCTCTGGGATGCCGCAAAGGCGGAGGAGTAAGACTGCGGGAACGACGGGCTGACACGCCTCATCGTTCCCGCTAAATTTTTCGAAAATCAAGTGTATCCCTCGGCTAACTTAGGGCATAATGCAAAAAGTGCGACATGGCTAACTTACGGAGGCGCACCGATGGTGCACGGTCAGCCGGTCGCTTGCATCCACTACGTTTCCAAGTGAGAGGGAGACAACATGAGCGATATTTTGGACGTCTACGGTCGCGAGGTGCTCGACAGCCGCGGCAATCCCACCGTCGAGGTCGAGGTCGTGCTCGAGGACGGCAGCTTTGGCCGCGCAATGGTGCCTTCGGGTGCTTCGACCGGCGCCTTTGAGGCCTGCGAGCTGCGCGATGGCGACAAGGGCCGCTACCTGGGCAAGGGCGTTTCGCAGGCCGTCGAGCACGTCAACAACGAGTGCGCTAACGCCGTCGTGGGCCTCGACGCCTTCGACCAGCGCGCCGTCGATGCCGCGCTGATTGCCGCGGACGGTACCCCCAACAAGACCAAGCTCGGTGCCAACGCCATCCTGGGCGTGTCGCTGGCCGTTGCCCGCGCCGCTGCCGAGTCGGCGGGCCTGTCGCTGTACCAGTACCTAGGTGGCGTCAACGCCCACCTGCTGCCCACACCTATGATGAATATCCTCAACGGCGGCGTGCATGCCGACAACAACGTTGACTTCCAGGAGTTCATGATCATGCCCGTGGGTGCTCCGAGCTTTGCCGAGGGTCTGCGCTGGTGCGCCGAGGTCTACCACACCCTCAAGGGCGTGCTGCACGAGGCCGGCCTGGGCGGCGGCGTGGGCGACGAGGGCGGCTTTGCCCCCAACCTTAAGACCAATGCCGAGCCGTTCGAGTACATCACCAAGGCCGTCGAGAAGGCCGGCTTTAAGCCCGGCGTCGACTTCATGTACGCCATGGACCCGGCCTCGACCGAGTTCTACAACGCCGAGACCGGCATGTACGAGCTCAAGGGCGAGGGCGTGGAGTACACGAGTGCCCAGATGGTTGATTACTGGGAGAAGCTCGTCGACACCTATCCCATCATCTCCATCGAGGACGGCATGGCCGAGGAGGACTGGGACGGCTGGGTCGAGCTTACCCGCCGCATTGGCAATAAGGTGCAGCTCGTAGGCGACGACCTGTTCGTCACCAACACCGAGCGCCTCAAGAAGGGCATTGAGCTGGGCGCCGCCAACGCGATCCTGGTCAAGGTCAACCAGATCGGTACGCTCACCGAGTCGCTCGAGGCCATCGAGACCGCCAAGGAGGCCGGTTACGCCTGCATCGTGAGCCACCGCTCCGGCGAGACCGAGGACTCCACGATCGCCGACCTGGTCGTGGGCGTCAACGCCGGCCAGATCAAGTCGGGCGCCCCGTGCCGCAGCGACCGTATCGCCAAGTACAACCAGCTCATCCGCATCGAGGACGAGCTTAAGGGCAGCGCGCGCTACGCCGGCAAGGCCGCGTTCTACAACATTCGCTAAACGGGCGAATTTGGCGAGGGGGAGGCTGACTCGGTTCCGCCTCGCCTTGGCTGGATGCCGCAAAGCGCTATGGGCGCTGGGCCATACGGCTCAGCGCCTTTTTTATGTCGAGCAAAGGCTGGCGAAGGCGGTGCGCGCGCTCGTGCTATAACTAGAATACTTAGCGCAAACAAACCTCAACCGCACAAGGCGCACATGGATCAGATTTACGACAACAGGTACTATTCCGCCGGTTCGCGTGAGCCGTCGCCTCGCCGTGCGCGCACGGTGCAGCTCGGTGGGTCCGCCTACGCCGGCGCCGACCGCTCCACGCAGCGCCCGACAAGTACCTCGCGCCCCAATGCTCATGTGAATACTTTGGCAGATGGACCAGTGCGCCCGGCACGTTCGTCGCATGCGTCGCGTCCCTCGGCCCAGACGCACGACAGGTCGAGCAGGCCCTCGAGCCGTCTTTCGGGCTCGGACTTTATGCACTACGCCAACGACAACGCGGTGGTCAAGGCGATCTACGACTTTACCCACGGTCCTCAGCGAGGGCTATTTATCGGCATCGTCGTTGCCCTGGTGCTCGTGAGCCTGTATTTCCCCGTGCGCGACCTGTACGTGGCAAAGCGTTCGAGCGATATCTTGGCCAAGCAGGTCGAGATTCGCCAGCAATACAATGATGAGCTGCAAAAAAGCGTCGACAAGCTGCTCTCGGAGGAGGGTATCAAGGACGCGGCATCCGAGGACCTGGGCCTGGTGATGCCCGGCGAGAAGAGGATTGAAGTGCAGGGCCTGGACGGCGATTCGGATGCCTCGTCGAGCCAGAAGTCGTCGAACGCCAAGAAGGCCAGCGAGGTGGCCAAGGAGATCGAAGAGGTCGGCAAGGACGCGCCGTGGTACATTCAGACGCTCGACATGCTGTTTGGATTTAACGGCGTCGAGGGCCAGACGGTCGTGTCCAACGGCGAATAGCGCCCGGAGGGGAGCCCGCAATGACAAATTGTAAACGCTATAAGGTAGCCGCGATCGACCTGGGAACGGTGTCGTCGCGACTGGTGCTGGCGCAGGTCGAGGCCGGGGCGATCGTGGAATCGTCCAAGCATACCGAGATTACCGATCTGGGCGAGGGCGTTGACGCGACGGGCCGCTTTTGCGAGGCGGCGGTCGAGCGCGTGCTCGCCGCATGCCGCATGTTTGTGGACGAGGCGCGTGCCTTTGGGGCCGTGTGCATCTGTACCACGTGCACGAGTGCCGCGCGCGATGCGTCCAACGCCGTGCTGCTGCTGGACGGCCTGCGCGAGCTGGGTCTCGAGCCGCAGGTGATTCCAGGAGAGGTCGAGGCGCGCCTGACGTTTTTTGGCGTAGCGCACGACTTTGCCGGCGAGCGCATCATCGTCGCCGATTCGGGCGGTGGCTCCACGGAGCTCGCGACGGGCGTCTATGCGCCTGAGCGCGGGGTCTTTGCGCTGGAGGGAACGCGCTCACTGGATATCGGTTGCCGTCGCGTGACGGAGCGGTTTTTCTCGGCGCTGCCGCCGTCGACGAACGAGCTTGCGGCTGCCGCCGCGTGGGCGGGCGAGCAGTTCTCCGCCTATTTTGAGGGCCTGCCCAGCGACTTTGAGCGTGCAGAGCGCCTGGTCGCGGTGGGCGGTACCGTCACCACGCTCGTGGCGCTGGTCCACGAACTGGAGCCGTACGACTCGAACTTTGTGCATCTGCGCGAGCTTTCGATGGAGCAGATTTCGGCCGCTATCGAGCGCATGTCTGCGTTGGATGTTGCAGGCATTGCCGCGTTGCCGGGCGTGCAGCCCAAGCGCGCGGGCGTGATTCTGGCCGGCGCCGTGGTGATCCGCGAGCTCATGCGTGCCGGCGGCTACAAGACGCTCACCGTAAGCGAGAACAGCCTACTCGCTGGCATGGCCGCCACCATCAACGAGGTTCTCGACGGCGTGACCCCCACCATCGCCTGGACCCCGAGCCTGAGTGCTCTTTAACCGTCTTCCTCTGAGTTGCGGTGAAATAGTTCCTAAATAAGCTGGTAAACGGTATAAACAGGATCTATTCCACCGCAACTTAGAGTCCCGCCGGCGTGTAAAAGAAACGAGCCCGCATCCCTGGGGAACACAGGCTCGTAAGCACTACATGGTAGGGGCGGTGGGACTCGAACCCACAATCCTTGCGGCGAGAGATTTTAAGTCTCCTGCGTATGCCAATTCCGCCACGCCCCCGTGAGACTAGAAGTCTAGCACAAGCCGTCCGTTACGCGTTGACGGCCATCGAGTGTTGCCCCGACTTCTCCAGGAACTCCTGGAACTTGGCTTCGTCGCCCTTGTTCTTGTACTGCAGGGCCAGCAGGTATTCCAGGCGGCAGCTCTTGACCTTATCGTCGCCGGCCTCCTCGAGCATGCGCTCCAGCTCGGGAATATCGTTGTGGCGCTTCAAGATCATCGTGTCGTACATCAGCTGACACTCGTGTGCAACCGCTTCGGCTTGACCGCCCTCAAAGCCCTTGATCTCGTGCAACAGCTCCTTGGACTTTTTGCGGTCCTCCTGGCCAACGTAGTAGTTAAAGGCCTTAATTACCAGGTCGACACGCTGCATCTTGGGGAGGTTGAGTCCCAGCAGCAGGTCGAACATCTCGCTGGCGCGCTCGTGGTCCTCGCGCAGCAGATAGGAGTTCAGGCGCAGGTAGTCGCGGTTATAGCGCGGGTACAGCATGCTGGTGAGTTTGGCGTCGAGCAAACGATCGAACTCGTCCCACTGCTTGGCGGCCATCAACTGCTGCAGACGCTTGAACGTGGTGCGTTTTTTGACGCTAAAGAACACCGACACGGCGATGCAGATGATAACGACGGCGGTCCAGAGGGTGCGGGAATCGGGCATTTCAGAGTCCTTAGTCGCTCATAAAGCGAGCGGTATGACAACACGTACTAGATGTATTATACGCAGCGCGCAAGCAAACTGGCATAAAAGTGCATCGAGGCCGAGCGCCATCGCTCGCTGCGGTACACTTACCTAAAGTAAACCATGAAGGGAGACATTACCTATGAAGAAGATCGTTTTGGCTTGCGGTGCTGGCGCTGCTACTTCCACGCTCGTTGCCCAGAAGGTCGCCACCTTGCTCGACGCCAACGGTTACGCCGACAAGTACGAGATCGTGCAGTGCGCCATCTCCGAGGCCAAGGATTACTGCGACGAGGGCGCTGACCTGCTGATCGCCACCACCGTTGCCCCCGAGGGCCTCACCTGCCCGTACGTGAGTGGCGTGCCCTTCATGACCGGCATGAACCGCGTTGCCGCCGAGAAGGCCGTTCTCGACGTCATGGCTCAGTAGGCGCTGACTGCATGAGTGAGCAGAACGCCAATCCGGTCGAGCTCTTTGGCATGCGCGTTGCCCATGTGGGCATTAACGCCGCCGACCCGGCAGACGCCCTGGAGATCGCGGAGCTGTTCTCGACGATGATGGGCCTGCCCGTCATCGAGACCCCGGTTTCGTACTTCAATGATTCGCTGATCGAGATCATGAAGCAGAACGGTCGTGGCGCCAAGGGCCACATCGGCTTTGCCGTCAACGACATCGATGCGGCGGAGAAGTGGTTTGCCGAGCGCGGGCTCGAGGTCAACGAGGAGTCGCGCGTGCTGCTGCCCGACGGCGGCACCAAGCTCGTGTACTTTAAGCGCGAGTTCGCCGGCTTCGCCGTGCACCTGTGCCGCGAGTAGCGCACAAGCTGCCATAGCTAGCAAAAAGGGATAGGGCCGCGTGACCCTATCCCTTTATTTATGCCGAGACGCCCCTACCGTGGCAGGCGAATCGTAAAGCGGCTGCCGACGCCCTCAACCGAGGTCACGCCGATGACACCGCCATGGCTATCGACGATCCACTTGGCAATGGCAAGCCCCAGACCCGAGCCCTGCGCGCCGGCATCGCGTGCGTTGTCGGCTCGGTAGAACCGTTCAAACGCGTGAGCTGCGGATTCCTGGTTCATGCCGATGCCTTCGTCCTCAACACTTATGCCGATCGTGCCCGCGCCCGCATCGGGCGTTATGCCAAATGTGACGGTCGTTCCCGCATCCGAGTACTTGGCGGCATTCTGCACGATCACGCGCAGAGCCTGCTTCACGAGTGCCACGTCGACGGGCGCGTCGCAGTGCGGGTCGCTGATAAGCACGGCGTCAAAGGCCAGCCGATACGTGTGCGTGGCATCGATCATCTGCGATTCCTCGCACACCTCGCCGACCAGTGCGGCCAGGTTGGTATCCGCACGCCGCAGGACCGTGCGTCCGGCATCGCCGCGCGCCAAAAACAGCAGCTGCTCCACGAGCTCCTGCATGTGCTCGCTTTCGGCCTTGAGGGACGCGATGGATTCTGCCAGCACGTCCGGGTCGTCTTTGCCCCAGCGGTCGAGCATGTTTACGTAGCCCTGAATCACCGCGATGGGCGTGCGCAGCTCGTGGCTCGCATCGTTGACAAAGCGCATCTGCTGCAGCTTTGCCTCTTGCATCTGGCGCAGTAGGCGGTTGAGTGCGACCTCGATACTCGCCAGATCGGCGTCGCCGGTGGTGACGCTCGGCGAGTCGACGCTTGCTCGTTCGATAGCCTGCTCCAGCGTTTCCATTTTGCCGCCGGCGAGTTGCATGCGGCTGAGTTCGTCCACGCGCAGGGCCAGATCGTTGAGCGGCGCCATGGTGCGGCGCACGCGGCGGGCGCCGCCGAGCATGTTGAGCACGCTGATGACCTGCCAACCCACAACGACAAGGTAGAGAGGCCATAGCGTGACGAGGTCCTGCGCGAGGGGGAAGGTCTTGGTGGTGCGCGCAAGCTCGACGGTATAGGTGAGCGTTGTCGGGTCCCAGCCGCGCGCGGGCGTCAGCGACATGCCGTGAACGGTGGTGCCGGGGATCCATCCTGCGGTAAACGCGCCGTCGGGCAGCGTCTGGTTGTATCCATAGACGAGGATCGCCGCCGCAATCACCATCAGCAGCAGATCGAGCCAGACGTAGCTCATCAAGCGGCGCCACATATAGCTCCAGTTGATGGCGCGGGCGATGGAGGTGACGCGCTTGGCCTCGGCGTTACGCGCGGCAGACATAGCCCACCCCGCGCACGGTCTGGATGATGCGGGCGCCGCCGGCGTCCTCGATCTTGGCACGCAGGTGTGCGATGTGCACGTCGACGTTGTTGGTGTCGCCCACGTATTCGTAGCCCAGCGCTTCGTGCGCGATGCGCTCGCGCGTGAGCACGGTCTCGGCATGCGCCATAAGCAGGGCGAGGACGTCGAACTCGCGGGCAGTGAGCGCGATGGGCGAGCCGCCGACCGTGACTTCGCGGCGGTCGGGGTCGAGCGCGACCGAACCCACGGTGAGCGCGGCGGGGGAGGGCGCGACGGAAGCCTGGGCCGAGTCGCTGACCGGGGGTATCGCAGTGGCGCCGACATCCGCGCCGCTCGCCGCGCCCGTCCCGGCGCCGGCGCCGCCAACGCCCGAAGCCGCCCGCACGGCCTCCGAGCGCTTCAACGCCACGCGGATCCGTGCGAACAGCTCCTCAATCGCAAACGGCTTGGTCAGGTAATCGTCGGCACCGGCATCGAGCCCGGCCACCTTGTCCATCACGGCATCGCGCGCGGTGACCATGATCACCGGCACATCCTTGTGCTTGCGTACGCGCCGCAGCACTTCCATGCCGTTGAGCTGCGGCAACAGCACATCGAGCAGAATCAGATCGTAGTTGCGCTCCAGCGCCAGGTCCACGGCGGTGCGGCCGTCGGCGGCGTGCTCCACCTGGTAGCCCTCGTGCTCCAGCTCGAGCGTCACAAAGCGGGCGATTTTCTCCTCGTCCTCTACGATCAGGATCCGTACCATGCGTGCCCCCGTCTGCGATTACTTGTCGTCGTTGAGATTTTGCTTGATGTCGTCCGCGGCATCGGCAGCGTGATTCATAAGGTTGTTGATGCTGCCGGGCACGTCGCCGTCGCTGTCGATGCGGTAGCGCATGCCAAAGAACAGGCCAATCAGCATCAGCCATATCGTGGCGCCCCAGGCAAACAGCGCGACGATGGGGATCAGGATGGGAATGTTGAGGATGATCGCATCGCGGCGCGTGGCGATAAACTTGGTGTCCAGGCTCAGGCGGAAGAGCTTTTTGAGGTACTCCCACACGCTGTCCATCTTCTTGGAGAAGTCGGTCTTTTCACTCGACTTTTCGTAGGCGGCCTGCGCGGCGACCATCTCGGCCGAGGGCTCATCGACCGGCTCAGACTCGGTGGCGGCGTGCGCCGACGTTGTCTGGGTCTTGCCCTGCGACTCGAGCCAAATGATGGCATCCAAGACGTTGCCGTCGGCGGCGTCGAGCGCGGCCTTGGCATCGGTGTAGCTCACGTTGCACTTGGTGCGGATGGTTTCAACTTTTTCGAGGTCGTCCATGACCTGTTCCTTTCGTTCGATGGGCGCGACGCCGGGCGATCTGCCCGGGCGCGAGCGTTGCGTTCGGCGGTCTGCGTTGCGCGGCGCCGCCCCGCCCTTGGTCGAACTCTATAGTGCAGGTTATAGATTAAGCGATTCTTGAGCCAAGATTAATGTTGGATGAGTTTTTGGGTGGCGGTGGGGAAGTATTGGACCTCGATAGCGGGGGATGGGGTGCTGGTAGTAAAGCGGTGTCAAGGGTTGGTCGAGCGGGCGGTTTTTAGGCGACTGGGACATGGCGGGCGGTCGATCACCTATACTGGTTGGGCTCAACTGGAGAGGTGATAGCTAGTTATGAAATCAATCAATGTTGCAGCGGCGATTATTCAGAAGGACGGAAAAATCCTGAGTTGTCAGCGCGGCTATGGAGAATTTAAAGATGGCTGGGAGTTTCCGGGCGGCAAGCTCGAGCCGGGCGAGACCGGCGAGCAGGCGATCGTGCGCGAGATTCAGGAGGAACTCGAGGTCACGATCGGCAATCTCGACTATCTGTGCACGGTTGAGCACGATTACGAGACGTTCCACCTGTCGATGCAGTGCTACCTGGCTAATATCCTTTCGGGGGAGTTCAAAGAGCACGCTCACGAGGACATGAAGTGGCTCGATACCAATAACCTGTGGGATGTCGATTGGCTTCCGGCGGACGTTAAAGTCGTTAGGGAACTCGAAAAGAAACTCGGGCTTAAGTAAGAAAGGAGCGGGTGCCACATGGTGCCTCGCTCCTTTTTGCTACTCGGCTCCACTAAGATCGCTGAGCATAAACTCGTAAATGTCCTGACGCACGGGCGCATTGAGCTCATATTCGATTTCGACGGTGTTGTCGCCGCTCTTAGTTTTAATAGCTTCGAACTTGCCGGTCGGATGCATTTCGCCTAAGAAATAGAACTCCCTACCGCCCTTATCGTCCTTGTTCTTACGCATAAACAAATATGTCTTTAGCCCGTTGCCCGGCCATGCCTGCAGGCGCTGAATCTCGGGGGAGTTGAGCGTGCGGTTGTTCTTAGAGATTGCAACTAGCTTACTCGGCGAAACAAAGCGGTCTTCATACTGAATGGACTCGCTAATGTCGGGCGCCTTGTCATAGTTAATAAACACGGGGAATGTATTGGTCTTCTCGTCGTAGAAGTAGCCGCCAAGATTTTGGCCGTTGATGTTCTTTTCCCAGTTCATCAAGCGGCAAACCTCTTCGTACGTGTACTTGGCGTTGAGAACGAAATTTGTGTTTTCGTACGTCTCGGCATAGTCGAGTCGGTTGCGCGCGATACCAAAATCCAGCACCTCGAGAACCTGGCGTTTGAACTCGGCATTGCGCAGAGCGGTCGCAAAGGCTTCGGTCAGACGAGGTCCGCATCCATCGTCAATAAGCAGGGAAACGAAATCCTTAGGAGTGGCAAAGTCGCCCTTAAGGACAGCAATTGCCGACCTAACGGCGCTGTCCTTAAGTTGTGTGCGGTAGTTCCTAAGCGCGGCCTCGCGCATATGTTGATAGCCCTCATGCCCGGATTCGACGAGCGTTTGAAGTAAATAGAGGTCTTCGAAACGCTTGCCCGCAGAGAGTTTTTGAGAAATAAACTTAAGAATCTTGGTTTGATCTGAAGAAAACTGAACCGTGTAGTCCGGTTCGTATTTGGAAAGAAATGCGTGGTAGGACCCCAGGCCGCTGTTCTTGAAGATGAGCAGCGGATCAATGGAACCGTTGCGATCAAATTCGAGTAGCGAGGGGATCTTGCCGAGCTTCTGGCGCAGGTCGAGATACTCATTTTTCAAAAACCTGATAGAAGTAAAGTCGCCGCCATCGATGGCCTTATAGATACGTGCCTCGGAAATGCGGTCGAAGCTCACGGTGGAGCATCCGGGAATTGCGGAATCGCCCTCTTGGACGAGGCGGCGTAGACGATCTTTGTTGTACGTCTTGTCACCCGAAAGCGCGATGGGCACCAAGAAGTTGCTCTGGTAATTGCCAATAAAGTCTAGTACCAGTGCGTATTCCTTGCCATCATTCAGGCGCAAACCTCGTCCGAGCTGCTGAATAAAGATGATTGCGGAGTCGGTGCGTCGAAGCATGATGATCTGATTGAGCGAGGGGATGTCGACGCCTTCGTTCATGATATCGACCGAGAAAATGTACTCGAGCTCGCCGGCTTCAAGTCGGCTGATCGCGGCATCGCGGACTTCATCGGAATCTTGACCGCTAATCGCAGCCGTTCGATATCCGAGAACGTTGAATTTGCGCGACAGTTCTTCGGCCTCGGCGTTTCGATTGCAGAAAATTAAGCCCCTGCGGTTGCTTTTGGCGACGCTATATTCTTCGATCTTCTCGGTGATGTGACGCACGCGTTCATCGGACGTCAAACGCCCGAACAGAGCGGTATCTTCGACCGTCTCATCGTCAATCTCCAGATCGTGAATGCCAAAATAATGGAAGGGGGCTAGCATCTCTTCGGCCAAAGCGTCCTGCAGCGTGATCTGGAACGCGATGACGTGATTAAAAAGGGCAAAGACGTCGTAGCCGTCGGTGCGATTAGGCGTAGCGGTCATGCCAAGATAAAACCGAGGCGTAAAGTGCGACATGATGGATTGGTAGCTCTGAGATCCCGTGCGGTGGGCCTCGTCGATGACGATATAGTCGAACTCATCGGGACGGAAACCGCTCAGATGTTTGGCGACCGAAGAACACATGGCAAACACGCAGGTGGCATTGCTTATATTCTTGCCAGTTTGATAGGTGTCGAACGTATAGGTACTACCTAAGAGGCGTTCGTAGCTTGCGCGGGAGGCGTCTATAATGCGCCGGCGGTGCGCAAGAAAGAGGACGCGCCGGGGTTTAGTTGCGAGCACGTCGAACGCCGAAAGGAAGGTCTTGCCAGTGCCGGTTGCCGAGACCAGCAGGGCACGAGTCTCGCCCTTGCGGTGGATTGCGCCGAGCGCCTCAAGGGCGCGCTGCTGCATTTTATTGGGCTTGATTTCTTCGAGGTCGTTCGTGGTTGGGCTAACAGTTGCCTGGAACGTCGGTTTCGATTTGGGCTTTGACGGATGTGCCGATCGATATGCGGCATAGTTCTCAATCCAGTCTTGGGAAAGCAAAACGGTTGAGGTGTCGTTCCACAACGAATTGAACTCGCCCCTAAGCTCTCCGAGCAGGCGGCTGTTTTCAACGGTCTGGTACAGCACATTCCATTCTTTATTACAGGTGAGGGCGGTCTGCGTCATGTTCGAGCTGCCGACGATGACCGTGCTGGTTTCGCCCTTATCAAAAATGTATCCCTTGGCATGCAGATTACCCTGGAATACGCGAACTTCCATGTTGTCGTATTCCAGGAGCTTGCGAAAGGCATCGGGTGAGTTGAAGTTGAGATAGGTGGACGTGAGCAGCCTGCCCTTAATGCCACGCTGCTTGAGCTCCTGGAACGTCTCGACCAGGATTTGAAGGCCGCCGTCTGCAACAAACGCTACGCAAAAGTCAAAAGAGCCGCAGGTTGAGAGCTGCTCCTTCATAACGGATAGTAGTGTTCCGCCTGTCGCCTTCGAGTTGGCGATGAGCTTGGGTGAATCGTTCTCGCGTGCAAGCGAGTCGAATTCAATATCAATCTGCTGCTGCGTAGTCATCCCGGCCAAACCTTTCGAAAGACTATGTTGGCGCCAGGATAACAGATCGATCGTTCGTGTTTTGGGCGGCTTCTCTTTCCGGTCTCGTTTTATAGGTGGTTGGGAGGAGACACACTCTCAATAGCAAGCGACTTCCACGGCCCAGTGTCGTCCGTTGTCTGCGCCTTGGCGTGGCCTCGCCAGAATCCGGTTGCAAATGACCCGGAGACGATTCTGCAAGTTTTTGTCACTTGTAAGAAAAACTTGCAGAATTCGCAAGTTTTTGTCATGCTATGAGAAAAACTTGCAGATTGGGGCGAACGATGAACAACCGGATGGTCCCTAGAAATCGATATCTCGAAAAATTGATTGCCTTTCGTGACGCGGATGTCATCAAGGTCGTAACGGGTATGCGCCGTTGTGGCAAATCGACGCTTCTGGACATGATGCGCAAACATCTTGAGGATAACGGCGTTCCATCCGAATGTCTTTTGACCTTTAAGATGGAGTCGTTTGAGCTGGAGGGCGTGCGTGATTGGCGAGAGCTTTACCGCCACGTCGACGGCCTAATGCCTGCTGGTAAGAGGTGCTATCTCTTCTTCGACGAGCTCCAGGAGGTTGCCGGATGGGAGAAGGCGATTAACGCACTTCGTGTCGACCGGGACTGCGATATATATGTTACGGGTTCGAATGCTTTTCTCCTCTCGTCAGAGATTGCGACCTTAATCTCGGGCAGGTATGTCGAGATTCGGATGCATCCGCTCACTTTTTCGGAATATGTCGACTTTCTTGGTCCGACTGACGTCACGAATAGGCTCGCTGTTTTTGATCGGGAGGACATCGTTGCGCTCGACGATCTTCTCGACCGTTATCTTACGTTTGGAGGCCTGCCGTTTCTCGTTGCTTCAAAGCTACCGGAGCAGGAAATGAAGGACTATATCTGGAGCACGTACCAAACAATCGTCGGGCGCGACATTTTGGCTCGCGAGGCGCGTCGGGGTAGACGGTCGGTGACGAGCAGGAGTGTGCTCGACCGCGTCACTTCCTACTTGGCTGATAACATTTCAAACCCGACATCAATTAATAAAATCGTTGGAACGCTGGCAGAGAACGGGGCGAAATCCTCGCACGGCGTCGTGGACACTTGTGTGTCTGCCCTTGAGGAGACCTATATCTTCTCGCACGCGCGCCGATTTGATATTAAGGGTCGGGACATTTTGAAGACCGGTGGCAAGTTCTACATTGAGGATCTGGGGCTTCGAGCTTTCTTGGATGGGTATCGCGGCAGCGACAGCGGGCGTGTTCTCGAAAATGCCGTTTACAATCGCCTTGTCTATGACGGATACCAGGTCTTTACGGGTCATCTTCGAGATGCCGAAATCGACTTTGTTGCGATAGGCGACGGCTCGGATCGTAAGTTTATTCAGGTCACAGAGTCGATTGACGAGGAGGCGACGCGCAAGCGTGAATTGCGTCCATTTGAGCTCAGGTCGCTCGAAAAGATCGCCGGCGGTTACGAGAAGATCATCATCGTTCGCCGGGGAAGCCATCCGACCGACATTGACGGCATCAAAATCGTTTCTGCAGTCGATTTCTTAATGGGTAGGCTTGGGGCTTAGGGCGTTTGGAGCGCGTCTGTTTCCTATGCCTAGCGACATTGCCACAGCTCGTGACGCCGCCGGCTTCTTCCTTTCCGTCGGGCGGCACCAACTCAGCTGATCCGTTGGGGATGGAGGAAAGCGGATCATTTTCGGCGCGCCGCAGGTGATACGAATCCTGCGGCGCGCTGTTTTTTTGCGCGAGGGCTTTCAGCTGTGTCCGCACGACATGTGACACTTACCCTGCCGTCCTACTCTGCCGCGGCGGTATGAATTTGAACAACGACCCTCTAAGGAGTTCGCTACCAATGAGTGACAACATAAAACAACTCGTAAAGAAGGGCGTAAAGGGCGCGGGGCCGTGCCTCGCACTGTGCTTTGCCGGCGCAGTGGTCGCGCTGCTGGCTGCTTTGGGGCCGTTCGACGTGCTCCGAAGTGCCAGTTCTCTGCATGTTTGCATGGCCCTCGCCGGTGCCATGATGACCGGCGGCGTGCTCGATCTGGTCTTTTGGGTGTTTGACCCGTTTGGATGGAAGAACGAGGGGTAAGCCCTAAGGGATGGAAGGACTGGAACGGTTGGCTTAATGATCGTGCAGAATGTGGGCTAGCGACTTACAGGGAAGTGGTGATCCGATGACGGTCTATGTGACGGGCGATATTCACAGCGGCCTCGACATGCAAAAGCTGCGCGACTGGGATCTTGGGGATAGTCTGACGAGTGACGACTATCTCATCGTCGCCGGCGACTTTGGCTTTCCCTGGGATTTTTCTGCCGAGGAGTGCGCCGATATCGCCTGGCTGGAGTCGCGCCCCTATACCGTGCTGTTCGTCGACGGCAACCACGAGCGTTTCGATCACTGGGCGGAGCGCCCCATGGAGTTGTGGCACGGTGGGCTGACGCAGCGCCTGTCGGATACCTCTCCCATACGGCGCCTGACGCGTGGCGAGGTTTTTGAACTCGACGGCTCAACGATCTTTACCATGGGCGGCGCCACGAGCGTGGATAAAGAATACCGCATTCCGTATTCCAGCTGGTGGCCGCAGGAACTGCCGGACGAGCGCAACTTTGAGGAAGCGCGGGCAAAGCTCGACAACGTGGGTTGGAAGGTCGACTACATGATCACCCACACCTGCTCTACGCGCATGCTTTCGCCCACGCTCTATCCAGCGCCCGGCTGGAATTGTCCCTCCGTTGATCGGCTTACGGCATTTTTCGATGAGCTGGAAGACCGCTTGGACTACAAGCGCTGGTACTACGGGCATTTTCATCGGGATACCAACCCGGCCGAGCGTCACACCGTGCTCTACGACTGCATCGTTCTCTTGGGCGACGAACTCCAGCCCTGGGATGTTGCGTAGAGGCGGGGTGGCTGGCTACTCGACCGTTACAGTGATGTTCTCCCGATGCGCGCGGATGACGTCCCAGCTAAAGTGCTCGACCAGCTGCTCGGCGGTACGCGGCGTGGTGTCCGACGCGATGCCTGTTTGCCCGGCGAGCCAGCCCAGCAGCGCCTCGGGCGTGCCAAAGCGAGCGCGGAGTTCGCCCAGGTCCAGATCGCGGTCGCGCTTGGAAAGGCGGCGGCCGTCCGGTGACATGAGCAGCGGAATGTGCGCGTAGTGCGGCGTGGGCAGTCCCAGTAGATGCTGCAGGTAGATTTGGCGGGGCGTGGAACCAAGCAGGTCACATCCGCGCACGACCTCGGTGACGCCCATGGCAGCGTCGTCGACCACCACGGCCAGCTGATAGGCAAAAACACCATCGCTGCGGCGCACCAAAAAGTCGCCGCACTCGGTGGCGAGCGCCTCGCATTGGGCACCATACGTGCGGTCCACGAATTCGATCACATCGTCTGCGAGGTCGTCGACGACGGGCACGCGCAGGCGCGTGGCCGGAGCGCGCAGGATGCTGCGGCGGGCAACCTCTTCGGCAGAAAGGCCTCGGCAGGCGCCGCGATAGATGGGTGTGCCGTCGCTCGCGTGCGGTGCGCTCGCGGCGTGGAGTTCGGCGCGCGTGCAAAAGCAGGGATAGGTGAGGCCGACGTCTTGCAGCTGGTGCAGGGCGTCCTCGTACAGGTCCAGGCGATCGTGCTGGTAGTAGGGGCCTTCGTCCCACTCAAGCCCCAGCCAAGCTAGGTCGTCAATCAATTGGGCGGCAAGTTCCGGGCGCTTGCAGCGATCGTCCAGGTCCTCGATGCGCAGTACGATGCTGCCGCCTTGGCTGCGGGCCGAAAGCCACGCGCACAGGCAGCTGAACACGTTGCCCAGATGCATGCGGCCCGAGGGCGACGGGGCAAAACGGCCCACGACGGGGGTGGGTTCTGCCGTTGCCGGTGCGTCCGCGGCGTGTGTTGCTATGTTGCGTGCGTTGATATCCATGCGGACGAGTATAGCGCGGGAGGTGGGGAGGCACCGACTCGACAGCTCGATCGCGCCCGCCAGCCAACCCCTCAAACGACAGAAACCCCGGCAGCTCTTCGCAACTGCCGGGGTCTCCGCGGAAAAGGGGGACATGATCCTCAAGCGAACGGCAAAGGGGCAAACCGTTTTCGCTCAACTGCTTTATGCCCCTCGGTTGGCGGCTCAATCAACGCGTGCCGCGCCCACACAAAGCCGCTACACCTGTGATGGAGCTATGAAGTGGTATCTATTGCCGGAGCGGGACTCGGCCAAAGAGCGTCCCAAACGACAAATTTGTTGCTGTCCGTCGGTTCAACTCAATGACCCGTTTTCCTCCGTCTCCAATAGTTCATTTTCTAGGTGCCGGGCGCGGGCGTGACTTTTGTCCCAATTGACGCCCCGCTTGCCTAGACGGTCGTGTCGTACGCTCGCAAACGTGGGACAATAACGCTGTTGGTACCACAGACAAAGGATGTGCCTATGAACACCCTCGCCGCCAAAGTCAGCCGGCAGTGCCACCTGTTTGCGCGATTCGCTTCCGTCTGCGTGCTCGTCACGCTTGCGTTGTTGCTGCTGCCTGTTGCCGCGCACGCCGACGGCTACTCCATGACCCAAACCTACATCAGTGCCACGGTTGAGGCCGATGGATCGCTGACCGTTGTCGAGGGACGCCAGTTTGATTTCGACGACGACATCAACGGCGTGTTTTGGGAGATCAATACGGGCACCAACCAGCAGGGCGGCACGGCGGGCGTCGATGTGCTGAGTGTCGAGGAAGAGGACACCGCGTTTAACAAAGTCGATAGCGCGAACAAGGGCGATTCTGGCGTCTACACGGTCGAGCAGGCCGGTGACGGCGTAAGGATTAAGGTGTTCAGCCCCCACGAGAGCAGCGACAGCGCGATCTATTACGTGAGCTACACCATGACCGGTGCGGTTATGAACTGGGCCGATACCGCCGAGCTCTACTGGAAGTTCGTGGGCGACGGCTGGTCTGCGGATTCCGACGATGTCGAGATGGAAGTGCGCTTCGCAAATGCCGCTGCCGGGACGGCGGCCGTCAAAGGCGATAACTTCCGCGCATGGGGCCACGGTCCGCTGACGGGCGACGTGTCGCTCGATGAGGACGAGCCCATGGTCACCTATACCATTCCCTGCGTGCATCAGGGCGAATTCGCCGAGGCACGCATCACCTTCCCCAGCGACTGGGTGCCGCAGCTTGCCGCCTCGGGTGAAGAGCGCATGTCAACGATCCTGAGCGAAGAGAAGGAATGGGCCGACGAAGCTAACGCCCGCCGCGCTCACGCTCGCATGATTGCCAATGCACTTGCCGTGCTAAGTGTTGTTGCGGCGGTGGCCTTTACCGGCACAATCGTTATGCTCAAGCTGCGCCGCCGCAAGCCCAAGCCGCTTTTCCAGGACGAATATTTCCGCGATGTGCCCTCGGCCGACCATCCCGCCGTGCTTTCGGCCCTCATGAGTTGGAACGAGGTGCCCGATCAGGCATATATCGCCACGCTCATGAAGCTCACTGACGACCGTGTGATCAAGCTGGAGCAGGCGACCGTGACCAAGGCCAAAAAGGGTCTGTTGGGGCGTGAAAAAGAAGAGCAGACGTATCGCGTGACGGTGAGTGATGCGGGCTGGAAGTCGGCCAAGGGCATTGACCACATGGTGCTCAAGGTCTTCTTTGCCGGTGCTAAGCCTGACGAGAACGGCGATCGCTCGCGCACGTTCGACGAGCTGCAGCACTACGTCAAGCAGCACGCTACACCCGTGGGTGATAAGCTCGAGGACTATCAGAACACCGTTAAGGGCAAGCTGGCCGATAGCGAGTACGTTGCCTCGGACGGCATTGTTGCAATGGTGTTTTGCCTGGTTCTTGGTATCCTGATTGCCTTTGTTCCCGTGGGATCCATCTTCTTTACCGATGGCGCACAGGCGAACATTACCGCCGCGGTTATCTCGGTGCCGATTGTGCTGGTGGGTATCGGCGTGGGCCTTACGTTTCGCCGCTTTACGCCGGAGGGCGCCGAGGTGGCGGCTCGCTGCAAGGCGCTCAAGCATTGGCTCGAGGATTTCACACGCCTAAAGGAAGCCGTCCCGGGCGATCTGGTGCTGTGGAACAAGCTGCTGGTGATGGGCGTGGCGCTGGGTGTTTCCAAGGAAGTGCTGCGACAGCTGGCCGAGGCCGTGCCGCCCGAGGTGCGCGAGGCCGACGGCTTCTACGACAATTATCCCTGCTACTGGTGGTACTACCATCATTACGGTATCGAGTCTCCGCTCGATTCGTTCGATGACGTGTATCACGAGAGCATCCGTGAGCTGGCGTCGAGCTCCGACAGCTCGAGCGGCGGCGGAGGCGGTGGCTTCTCGGGCGGCGGAGGCGGCGGCGTCGGCGGAGGCGGCGGCGGAACGTTCTAGCGCGCTCTGATTTTTGGGATGGATCTTCTCCGGCGACTGCCGACGGATCCATCCCATTTTTATGCGCTACCTACGAAGGCTGTCCCCAGCGACTAATCACTGGGGACAGCCCTAAATGACTAGGTATGGCTGCCAGGTTTAGGCTGTTAGGTCGAGTTCGTAGAGGAAGCTTTCGCGCGGCATGTCGTGGCGGCGCTCTTCGCGGTTGGCGCGGTGCGTGGCCGTGCGCTTAAAGCCGTGCAGCTCGTAGAACTTCCACGAGCAGTTGGAGTCGGTGTACAGGTGCGCCCTCGTCGCTCCAAGCGAGGATAGGTGCGAGACCGCGGCATCGAGCAGAACCGTGCCAACGCCCAGGCCATGGACATCGCGATCCACGGCAAGCAGCGTGACCTCGTTGTCGTGCGGCAACGGGCTGCTCTCGAGCAGGCGGTTGTTGGTTCGGATGGTTGCGCGCACAAACGAGAGATACTCGGCGCACGCATCGGGCTCTAGCTCACGCATCTGCGATAGCAGCGCGCGTTCGGTATCCATCCAATGCTCGTTGATAGTGACGCCGGAGTTCTGTCCTGCGCGTGCAAGTGCAATGCCGCGCGCCTCGCCGTCAATCACCGCAACCTGCGAAAACGTCGATGACGAAAGGCAATAGGCGAGGTCGCACGCGGCCTCGAGGCGGTTGTACTCATCGTTATCCGAATTATTATGCCAAAGCTGCTGCAGAATCAGCGCGATGGCGTCGAAGTCTTCGGTATCAAACGGTCGGTAGAGAACCCGCGAGACCATGGTGCCTCTTTCTTTTGCGGATGCATATCGAGCACAGTTCTACCACGCCATTGGCATCAAATTATGGTGCCCCTGTGTTCCATGAACTCACCGTGCCCAGCGCCGTGCCCATCCCCTCCGCTCGCAAACTTTTTCTGCACATGCGCCCGTTGCGGGGTGCATCGATGCGCTCGATGCGCTACATTAAATCAGTATTTTCAATGCCGCTGCGCGAGCGCTGCAGATCGACGTATCACCGACTCACAGAGCACGGCGGCGTACCAGACAGGAGGACTGCATGGGATCTGATGTGAAGATCGCACGCGCGTTGATCTCGGTTACCGATAAGACGGGCGTCGTCGATTTCGCACGGACGCTGGTCGATGACTTTGGCGTCGAGATCATCTCTACGGGCGGCACGGCTCGTGCCATCGAGGACGCGGGCGTTCCCGTAACCCCCATCGAGGAGTTCACGGGCTATCCCGAGATGATGGACGGCCGCGTTAAGACCCTGCACCCCAAGGTTCACGGCGCGCTGCTGGCCCGCCGCGATTCCGAGCAGCACATGCAGGAGGCCGCTCAGCACGGCATTAAGCTGATCGACCTGGTCGTCGTCAACCTGTACGAGTTCGAGAAGACCGTCGCCAACCCCGAGGTCACCTTCGCGGACGCCATCGAGCACATCGACATCGGTGGCCCCTCCATGCTGCGCTCTGCCGCCAAGAACGCCGCGAGCGTTACCGTCATTTCCGACCCTGCCGACTATGATGCCGTCCTGGCCGAGATGCACGAGACCGGTGGCTGCACCACGCTTTCCACCCGTCGTCGCCTGCAGGTGAAGGTCTACCAGACCACCGCCGCCTACGATACGGCTATCTCCCGTTGGCTTGCCGCCCAGGCAAGCGACGTGGCGGACACTTCTGCCAAGCTCGAGATTTCGCTGGAGAAGGTCGACGACCTGCGCTATGGCGAGAACCCGCAGCAGAAAGCCACAGTCTATCGCTTTGCCGAGGGCTGCGAGAACACCGCGAGCTCGCAGTTCCCGCTCGTTGGCTCCGAGCAGATCCAGGGCAAGCCGCTCAGCTACAACAACTATCTGGATGCCGACGCCGCCTGGAACCTGGTCCGCGAGTTCGACGAGCCGGCCTGCGTGATCCTCAAGCACCAGAACCCCTGCGGTTCTGCCGTTGCCGAGGACATCACGGCTGCCTACGACCGCGCCTTCGCCTGCGATCCCAAGAGCGCCTTTGGCGGCATCATCGCCTGCAACCGCGAGGTTCCCTATGAGCTGGTTGAGCACTTTGCCGATCAGAACAAGCAGTTCGTCGAGGTTATCATCGCCCCGAGCTACACTGCCGAGGCGCTCGAGCGTATGGCCAAGCGCCCCAACCTGCGCGTGCTGGCCACCGGCGGCGTGGACCACGGCGCCCAGGTGGAGCTGCGCTCCATCGACGGCGGCATGCTGGTGCAGGAAGTCGACCATGTGACCGAGGATCCCGCAACCTTTACGTTCCCCACCGACCGCAAGCCCACCGACGCCGAGATGGCCGAGCTCGAGTTTGCCTGGAAGGTCTGCAAGGGCGTTAAGTCCAACGCCATCCTGGTCTCCAAGGGCAAGGCCGGCATTGGCATGGGCCCGGGTCAGCCTAACCGCGTTGACTCCGCACTGCTTGCCTGCGAGCGTGCCGAGGACTTCTGCGAGCGCGAGGGCGTGGAGAAGGGCGGCTTTGCCTGTGCAAGCGACGCGTTCTTCCCGTTCCGCGACAATGTCGACGTGCTTGCTGCACACGGCGTGACCTGCATCATTCAGCCCGGCGGCTCCAAGCGCGACGATGAGAGCATCCAGGCCTGCAATGAGCATGGCATCGCGATGGTCTTTACGGGTGCCAGGCATTTCCGCCACTAATATCGTTACGCGGTTTTACCAAATCGCGTAACTGCTCGACGCTGCGCCGGCCCCAAGCACCTCATCTCGCCGCTCAAACCGTCGCTCGCGTACAGAAGTACGCGTCGCTCCTCTTTCGCGGCGACCTGAGGCACTTGGTGCTGGCTCGCTGGCTTGTGCTCCACCAGCGGTATTGGCTCGCCCCGAACTAAAGCTATCTATTGCCGTCCGTGCCGGTTGGTGCGGGCGGCTTTTTTGGGTATAACGGTGCGGTGTATGTTTTTGAGAAAGGTTGGATATGGCCGTTGTGGATGATGCCGAGCTGTTTGGCAATGCCGAGGATCAGCGTGCGTACGAGGACTTTTGCGCCAATCAGGAGGCGGTCGAGAAGTTTACGCTCGACAAGCCCGCGCTTATCTGCCGTTGGCGCATGTCCAACAAAAAGGTACCCATGCTCAACCGCCACATTCGCGCGCTGTCCGAGCGCCTGGTGCAGGGTGAGCCGCTCACCCATAACATGCTCAGCTGGGCCAAGCAGCACGTTGAGTGGTCGCTTGCCGAGGGCGACTATACCGCGCACGATGGCGTGCTCATGCTGGTGATCGACGTTAACGGCAACGCCGCCATGACGGTGGGGGAGTACGAGCCGCTAACCGATACGTCGGCTAAGGCGCTACGTGCCCGCTCCGCTGAGGCCCGCTCCGAGGCCGACGAAACCGGCGTGGCGCCCGAGCTGCTCGCCGCCGTCGATAACGGCGAGCTTGCCTTTGTGGCGCCAGCGGACGAGTGCCTGTGCGGCACGGCGACGCTCATCGAGCAGCTGGCCCAGACCAAGGGCATCCCGGTCACGCGCGTAGACATTCCCGCGCAGCTCAAGGGCGCGCTGTTCCTGGTGAGCGACGAGCACGGCGTGGTCCCCGCTGCCGAGACGGACGCCGCCGAGGCCGACGCCGCGACGGTCGCCTTCTTTGCCGACGGCTACGAAAAGCTCCGCGCCCGCCGCTCCTAACCTCAAGGCGGGGTGGGCTTACTGAAGCGAGCGAGCGCGTTCGATGGCGTAGGCGAGCGACAGCTGCTCCATCTCCGGGGCGCATTTGTAGCTCAGTCCTGTGAGAGCCGTCACCTTATCGAGGCGATATCGAATCGTGTTCGGGTGCTGGCTAGTCTGCTTGGCGGTTCGCTCGATACGTCGGTCGTTCTCAATGAATGCGGCGAGCGTGGATTCCAGCTCGCTGCCATGCTCACTGTCGTGCTCGCGTATCGGCGAGAGAATCGCCTCCGAGAACGATCGCATCTCCGGGGTTTCCGCAAAAGGCATCACGGTTCTCAGGATGCCGAGCTGCGTATAGCGGACGGGACCCTCGGCTCGTTGACAAGATAGGCGCTGTGCATAAATCGCCTGCGAGATCGCCTGCGCGACCGCCTCGTCTCCAAACAGAATATCGCTGATGCCGAGCCCTTCCGCTCCGCCATCGATACCGCTAGCCTCGATGAGCTCCGTGAGCGCCTGCACGATTCGCTCCACATCGAGCGTCTGTTCCGAGTCGCTTGTCGCTACGAATAACAAACCTCCGTCATAGGGTGCCAGCATGTTGTGGCATCCGGCGAGGGTCGATTTTGCACAGAGACGTTCGATTTGCAAAAACGTACGCGGGTCGAGGGGCTCTGCAAACGATGCGAACAGGGCGACCGCTTCGTCCAGAAATGACGGGTTGAGGCCTCGGATGCGTCGGCAGATGGACTCGGGCGATACGTCTGTCCTCAGGGCATCGATCTCGCGCTGTGCGAAGTCGATGGACGCGAGCTGCTCGATATGCCGTTTGACCTCATGGATGACGCTGTCAAAGAACAGTGAGTCGTCGGTCGTGAGAAAGACCGGGTAGTGCCGCGCGTTGGCGTAGCGGATGGCTTGGTCGGGAATCGGGATGTGCAGGACGTTTTTGATGATAAGACCGCTCGTTCCCTTGGCGACGAGGTATTTCACGGCTTCAGTGATGAGGTACGGGTCGTCCTTCGCATAGAGGAAAGTGCTGAGGATGATCTCGTCTGAGCTGAAGTTGGCGCGCTGGTACTTGTTCTTGAGGCCGGGCATAAGTTCATAATCGAGGATCCCGACGCCAGAGACGGCACACGAGACGCCATCGCTGCCGGCGATTAGGCGGACCGACCCCTCATATTCCCGTGAGAAGTCCGAGATGGTGTATAGCATCAACATCACCTTGTAAATCACTACAATAAGTACAGATATAAATAGGATAATCGCACATCCGTATACCGTTGATGCGGGAATTAGTTCAAATACATGCTGATAGAACGAAAAATCAGATTGAGAATCGTTGTAGATTTCAACAAAAAATGATCCTTGGCGGCATCGTTACTAAACCGTACAGTGAAGCAACGTAAAGCTTTCGCTGAGAGGAGCGATGATGGGGCAGATGGTGGTGCTTTCGGCCGAGGAAGTTTCCAAGGTGCTGACGATTGAGGATGCAATCGCTGCCGTTGAGGAGGCATATCGCCAGAAGGCAACGGGCAAGGGTGTTGCGTGGCCGATGGTATATGAGCAGTTCGAACCCGGCGTGGCCGATATGGATATCCGCTCGGGCGAGTTGGCGGGAAGCGGCCTCTTCGGTCTCAAGCTCACTGCTTGGTTCTCTCAGAATCCCAAAAAGGAGCTGCCCGAGATCTTTGGCACCACACTGCTGTGCGACAACGCGACGGGCGAGCCGCTGGCGCTGCTCAATGCCTCTGCCGTCACTGGACTTCGCACCGGTGCCGCCGCTGCGCTCGGTGCCAAGTGGCTGGCTCGGGCGGATGCGTCCAAATTACTTGTTGCGGGTGCCGGCCATATGAGCACCTATATGGTGGCGGGCGTGCTCGCCGCCTGTCCCAAAGTGAGTGAGGTCAAGGTGTGGGAGCCGGTTTCCGATGCCGCGCCCGAGGCTCGCGTCGAGCGCATGCGAGACGAAGTCGCCCATATCTTGGGCGCCTGCGAGCATGTTTGCGAGGCATCCACCTATTCCATCGAGGCGACGGCCGACGGCCAAGGTGCCGCGGCAGAGGCCGACATCATCGTGACGATCACGCCGGCGACCAAGCCCATCATCCCCGATGCATGGGTGCGCCCCGGTACGCATATCTCCTGCGTCGGTGCCGACATGCCCGGCAAGCAGGAGCTCGCCTCGGCGCTTGTCGCCCGTGCCGCTGTTTACGTCGACGACCGCGAGCAATCGGTCGCGTCCGGTGAGATGGAGATTCCGGTTGCCGAGGGTGTCATCACGCCCGAGGACATCAGAGCGGAGCTCGGCGAAGTCATCGTCGGCACGGCTACGGGGCGTTCGGATGACGAGCAAGTGACGGTGTTCGATACGTCGGGCATCGCCGTTCAGGACCTTTCGGCATCGAAAATCGCCTACGACCGCGCCATCGAGGCGGGGCTGGGTACCGTGGTGGAACTGTAAGACAGTCAAGGAAAGGAAACGACAATGCAGATCAAGGATTTCGCCGTCGAGCAGTGGATGAACGAGTGGGAGACCAAGTGCACCCACAACGTTGCGGAGACGTGCGTCTACTCCCTCACGCTCGACCAGCTGTTCGAGCTTACGAATACCGACAAGAAGGCGTGGCTCGATAACCTGTGCTCGCGCCGATTCACCTACGGAGACATCGAGGGACAGCCCGGCTTCCTCGAGGGGGTCGCGCGTCTCTATAAGACGGTCGAGCCCGGGCATATCGTGCCCACGCACGGCGCGACCGGTGCCAACTCCCTGGTTATTTCCACGCTCGTCGAACCGGGCGATCACGTAGTTTCCGTCAAGCCCACCTACCAGCAGCTTTACTCGATTCCCGAGATGTGCGGTGCGAAGGTCGATATCCTTCAGCTCGATCGCAAGAACGGCTACCACGTCGACGTCGACGCGCTTGATGCCCTGGTGACCGACGATACCAAGCTCATCTGCATCAATAACCCGGACAACCCCACGGGCGCCCTGCTCGACGCCGATACGCTCAAGGCGATTGTCGAGGTCGCACGCAAACACGACGCGTGGGTGCTCTGCGACGAGGTCTACCGTCTGCTTACTCAGACGGATGAGTACTCCGAGTCCGTGATCGACCTGTACGACAAGGCCATCGTCACCGCATCCATGTCCAAGGTCTGGTCGTTCGCCGGCCTGCGTCTGGGCTGGGCGGTCACCAAGAGCCCGGAGCTCCGTCGCGCGCTGCTCTCGCATCGCGACTACAACCTGATTTCCGCCGGCATATTCAGCGAGTCGGTGGCGGAGCTGATTCTGGGCAACGCTTCCGTGATCCTTGAGCGCAGCCGTCGCATCGTCCGTCAGAACCTTGCTGTTCTGGAGAAGTGGGTCGAGAGCGAGCCGCACCTGTCGTTCGTCAAGCCCGAGGCGGGTACCACCGCGCTCGTGTATTACGACTACGACATCGACTCCAGGACGTTCTGCATCGACATGATTAAGAAGTCCGGCGCGCTCGTCACCCCGGGCGATTGCTTCGAGGAGCCCAAGAGCATGCGCATCGGCTATGCATACTCCGATAACACCGACGACCTGCAGAAGGGCCTGGACGCTATCTCCGCGTACATGCGTACGCTCGAGTAGAGGCTCGAGATCGAAGTGATGGGGTCGATCGGGTTAGGCCCGGTCGACCCCTATTTTCTCTCAAGACTACCGAACGCTTTTGTCACATTAGGTGCCCACGGGGTCGTATCGCTGCGACGCTGTGGGCATAATGGTGTGAAAGGTGCAAGTTACGCGAAATGGGAGGACACATGGCGCTGATCTATGTCGTTGAGGACGACGAGCCCATTCGTCGTGAACTTATCGACATCCTTGCCCGCGCCGGGTTTGAAATCGAGGCCTGCGAATCGTTTGAGCATGTCTCGCGCGATATTCTCGCCGCCGCGCCCGACCTGGTGCTGCTCGACCTCACGCTTCCCGTCAAGGACGGCCAGCATATCTGCCACGAGGTTCGCCGCGAATCCGAGGTCCCCATCATCGTCCTCACGTCGCGCACGACCGAGATCGACGAGGTCATGGCCATGACGCTCGGCGCGGACGACTTTGTTCCCAAGCCCTACAGCGCCCGTGTGCTCGTGGCGCGCATCAATGCCTTGCTGCGTCGCACCGCGGCGGCAGGCGAGCGCAGCACGCTCGTCCACAAGGGATTGGAGCTCGACCTCGCCCGCTCCATGGTCACCAATACGGCAACCGGCGACAGTACCGAGCTCACCAAAAATGAACTCCATATCCTCTCGCTGCTTCTGAGCCGCGCGGGCAAGATCGTTTCGCGCTCGGCCATCATGCAGGACCTGTGGGACTCCGACGCTTTCGTGGACGACAACACGCTTACCGTTAACATCAACCGCCTGCGCACCACGCTCGAAAAAATCGGCATCAAGGGGTATTTGACGACGCACCGCGGCCAAGGCTATTCGGTCTAGGGGCCGGCTATGTCGTTTGCCAAGTTCTTTAAAGATGCGCTGCTTCCCGTCGCCGTGTGGACGTGCGGCGTGCTGCTGAGCTGCTTTGTGCTGACGGTCGCCGGCGCACCCGTTTCTATCGTGGTCGTGGCGGTTGGCGTGTCCTTTATCTTCGGTATGCTCGGCATCGTGGTCGAGTACGCTCGCCGTCGCCGTTTTCTGCGTCAGTTGGAGCGCGCGGCCGAGGAGCTCGAGAGTCCCGCATGGGTGCAGGAGATGGTGCAATGCCCGACCTATGCCGAGGGCGAGCTCGAGTACGAGGTCTTGCGCCGGGTGGGCAAAGCTGCCTGCGACGAGGTTGCCGAAGGCCGGCGCCAGACCGATGACTATCACGACTATATCGAGAGCTGGGTCCACGAGGCCAAGCTGCCCTTGGCGGCGGCCCATCTAATTTTGGAAAATCTGGATGGCAGCGAAGACGACCTGTCACGTGTGGATGACCTGGGCCGTGAGCTGGCTCGCGTGGAACGCTATATCGACCAGGCGCTGTACTACGCGCGCTCGGAAGTCGTGGAGCGCGACTACCTGATTCGCCGCTGGGATCTTAAGACCTTGGTGACGGGCGCGATTAATGCCAACGCGCGCGAGCTCATCGCGGCGCATGTGGCCCCGGTGTGCGAGAACCTCGACTTTGAGGTGTTTACCGACGAGAAGTGGCTCGAGTTTATTCTGGGCCAGCTCATTCAGAACAGCATTAAATATGCGCGTGAGGATGGTGCGAAGATCACGTTTTCGGGCGCGTTGCTGGACGAGGGCCTGGCAAGTGAGCGCATCGAGCTTACCGTCGCGGACAACGGCTGTGGTGTGAGCGCGGCCGACCTGCCCCGCGTGTTCGAGAAGGGCTTTACCGGCGACAACGGCCGCACCACCAAGCGCGCAACGGGCATCGGCCTCTATCTGGTGGCACGCCTGTGCTCCAAGATGGGCATCGACGTCACCGCGGCATCCGACTCCGGCGAAGGCTTTGTCGTAACATTTGCCTTCTCGACCAACAAGTTCCAATACTTTGAGTAGTCGGGTCGTATGGCGTAGCCGTTCAGGATCTTCCCATTTAAGAAGAAATCAGGCTTTTCGGCAGCTATATTCCTGAACGGGAACATTGCTAATGTAGTCAACACTATATTCCCGTACATGAACATAGTGCTACAGTTTTATACTATGTTCACGGACAGGAATATAGCTGGAGGCGTCATGAGAACGGTGACAACGATTAAAAAGCTGGATGGGCGCATCAGGCTCAAACCGTCGGAAGTCGCTTTCTCGGAGCGCACGGTTTTCGATCCCGCCGAGATAGGGAAGGCCCTTAGGCTCAGAAGGCGTGAGCTCGGTTTGACTCAACGTGACGTCGCGACTATGACGGGTCGCAGCCTTCGTGTGATTGGTGATATCGAACGGGGGCGGACAACGGTCGAAATTGGTGTCATTTTCGATTACGCCTCCATCGTGGATATTGATTTTATTCTGAAGGTGAGGGGGAAGTAATGGATGGCACGCTGTTCGTTCACCGTGAGTTTAATGGGTCTTACCAGCTGGTTGGCATATTGGAGGAACATGCGGGGTTTCCGGCATTCACCTATAGCCCCAAATATCTCGAGAGCGGTGATGCGGCGCCGATTTCGATCTCGCTGCCGTTGTCGGCCGAGACATTTAGTCCGGACGCAACGGGCTCCTTTTTCTCTGGCATCATTCCGGAGGGGCAGCTCAACAGGGACCTTGAGAAAAGGGCGCGAGCGGAACGCGGAGATTACTTCAAGGTGCTCGATTTAGTCCGCGATGAACCTGTCGGCGCTCTGGTTTTGACGCGAGAGCCTTCGGCCGACAGTCTCGAAATGGGCTATGAAGAGATAGGTGAGAAACGGCTAAGCGGGCTGGCATACGCGCCGGCGGAGGTTGCTTTTGATTTAGCGCTAGAGAGTCGAATCTCCCTTGCAGGTGCTCAGGCGAAGGTCGGTCTCTACCATACGGGCGATGACCCATGTGGCGGATGGTACCTGCCTCATGGAGCGGCCCCATCCACGCACATTCTCAAGGCGGGATCGAAAACGTTCCCGGGTGAGACGGTGTGCGAAGCGATGTGCGTGAGAGCCGCCTCTCTGATGGACCTATCGGCCGAAGAGTGTTTTCTTGTCCGAGTTGAGGATGCCGAGCCAATTATCGCCGTGAAGCGATTTGACCGAGTAACGCCTGATGCTGGACGCTCGGTTGACGGATTGCCAATTCCGTACCGTTTGCACCAGGAAGATGTTTGTCAGGCCAAGGGTATCTCGCGTGAGCTTAAATATGAGCCGACGGGTGTCAATTACCTGGGGCTTATCGTCGATGCGGTGCGAAGGGCGTCGACGAATCAAATGGAGGACAGGTTCCTTGTCGGCTATAACCAGCTGTTCGACTATGCCGTAGGTAACTGCGATAACCATCTAAAGAACTGGTCGCTCGTATGGGACGAAAGTTGGAAGCAGGTGAGGTTGGCGCCGCTCTATGACGTGCTGTGCACAACGGTTTACCCCAGTCTCGTTCGTGAGATGGGCGTCTCGTTTGGTGGGAGCCGCAAGATTGACGACGTAACGCGTGGGTCGGTGATGAGCCAAATGATTGAGGCGGGTTTGCCCGGGGGAATTGTCGCCGGAATGATTGCTGATACCTGCAATGAGGTTCCAGACGCGCTAAGAGACGCGGCGCGCGGTCTCAAAGAAGAGGGTTTTCCCGAGGCGGAGGTAATGTTCGAGAAGATCATTCCAGAAGTGCAAGCTCGTCTAAGCAGGATCGCCTTATAACAAAAACGTGCCGCCCCAAACAAAACGTGCCGCCCCAAACGGGGCGGCACACCATTCCTCTATTCAGACAACTCGTTGAAGTACGGTGACGAAGGCGCAAGGCCGGGAGGGGTTATCTAAGCCGACATCCCGCAGCCGCGAAGCGGCGAGGACGTCGGCGTGATAACCCCGCAGGCCTTGCGCCGACGGGAAGGAACCTACTTCACGACCAGAATGTCGCAGTCCGTATTGCGTAGCAGGAACGTCGAAATCGAGCCCAGTAGCGCGTACTTAATTGAGGACAGGCCGCGGGCGCCGCAGAGTACCAGATCGGGCTTGACCACGTCGAGCATCTCATCCTTGAGCGTCTCACGAATGCGGCCGGTGCGAATCATGACCTCGACCTCGGGAATGTCGGGATTGGCCTTGGCCTCCTCGAGTTGCTTGGCGATGGAGTTGTTAAAGGCCTCCTCCAAGCCGTTGACCAGGTCGACCGGATAGGAACCGGCGCTCTCGAGCGCGGTGGAGTCGATAACGTGGCCGATGATCAGCTTAGCGCCGTTGTTCGCGGCGACCTTGATGGCGCGTGCGAGCACAAAATCCTGCTGCTCAGTACCGTCGAGTGAAACAAATACCTTGGTGTAGCCCTCGTTCATGGTTTCCTCCTTGGTCTATCGCACGGGCGCGGGGCTCGTGCGTCGGGCGGGCGCGGGCGCGTTGGCCGCCGGACACTTTATCTTGTTGCAGTTATACCCAAGGATTTGGGTTTGACCGCTCGCAATTCTGTGAACGGGCGAGTTTTTTGGTAAGGGTAGGCGCAGGTGTGCCGCCAACGGTTGATAATGGGACATCGCCCGCACCGTCCGCAGAACAATATCGGCGGGTGTCTAACGAGGGGGTCCCTTTGGATATCATCGAGCTTCTAAAATCTGCCTTCATGGGCCTGGTCGAGGGCATCACCGAATGGCTGCCTGTTTCGTCGACCGGTCACATGATCTTGGTGGACGAGTTCGTCAAGATGAACGTGAGCGAGACGTTCTGGAATATGTTCCTGGTCGTGATTCAGCTTGGCGCCATTTTGGCTGTCTGCGTCCTGTTCTTCTACGACCTTAACCCGTTTTCTCCCAGCAAGGGCAAGGAGGGCCGTCGCGACACCTGGGTGCTGTGGGGCAAGATTGTGCTCGGCTGCATTCCCGCCGCGGCGATCGGTCTGCCGCTCAACGACTGGATGGAGGAGCATTTCTACAATGCTCCCGTCGTGGCGTTGGCGCTCATTGTGTACGGCGTGCTGTTTATCGTGATTGAGAACTGGCGCGCGAACAAGCGCGAGGAAATGGCCGTTGCCGGTTCGTTTGGTTCGCGTGCTGTGGTGGCGGGCGGACGTCCCGCCGGTGCGCACTTTGCGGCGCCCGCCGCGGCTACCGCTGAGGATGAGGACGATGACGAGAATTTGGACTTTGGCTCCATCGCCACGCTCGAGGACCTGAGTTGGAAGACTGCGCTGGGTATCGGCTGCTTCCAGGTGCTTTCGCTGGTGCCTGGTACGTCTCGTTCCGGTTCTACCATCATCGGTGGCCTGCTTTTGGGCTGCACGCGTTCGGTGGCATCCAAGTTTACGTTCTTCCTGGCTATTCCCGTTATGTTTGGCGCAAGTGCGCTCAAGCTGGTCAAGTACTTCATCAAGGGCGGCACGTTCGGCGCCAACGAGGTCGCTATCTTGGGTGTGGGCTGCGTTGTGGCCTTTGTGGTTTCGCTCATCGCCATCAAGTGGCTCATGGGATTCGTCCGTCGTCACGACTTTAAGTGCTTCGGTGTTTACCGCATCATCCTGGGCATCGTAGTGCTCGCATACTTCTTTGTTCTGGAACCGATGCTCGGCCTCTAGCTTAGTCGACGCTGCGCGGCGGCCAGAGCGACAACTTGTTATTCAAAGGGGGGCGGCATGGCCAAAAGGTCTATGCCGCCCTCTTTTCATGCCAATTTGTTCGCTCTGGCCGCCGCTCGCTGCCGTTGCCATGACATCGGTGGCTCCCTGATTGGTGCATTGGGGTCAGGTTACTTTGCAGCAACATGGTGCAGACTAACCTGACCCCATTGCACCAAATTCGCCGGGGTGGGCCTGACGGCGGCGCACGGAGTCGCGGTGTGATTTGCGTCGGTGTCCGCGCGGCTCGGTATACTGGTACGGCTCAAACTATGGCGCTGCCCGCAGGCGCGCCGTCCGTCAGATGAGGAGTCGCCCATGACCCAGCCCCTGCCCTGGGAAAAGAACACTGCGGTACCCGTGCCGCCCGCGCCGGAACCCGTGCCGCTCGATGCGTACACCGCCCCCGCCGCGCCGGAACCCGAGCTCGTTCCGCTCGACATCTACGACGCCCCGGCTCCGGCGCCCAAACCAGCCAAGCCGCTCGTCGATATCGATAGTCTGAACCCCGCCCAGCGCGAGGCGGTCCTGACCACCGAGGGCCCGCTGCTGGTCCTTGCCGGCGCCGGCTCGGGCAAGACCCGCGTCCTGACCTTCCGCATCGCGCATATGCTCGGCGACCTGGGCGTTAAACCCTGGCAGGTCCTGGCTATCACGTTTACCAACAAGGCCGCGGCCGAGATGCGCGAGCGTCTGGCAGCGCTCATCCCCAGCGGCACCCGCGGCATGTGGGTGTGCACCTTCCACGCTATGTGTGTGCGCATGCTGCGCGAGGACGCCGACCTGCTGGGCTACACCGGGCAGTTCACCATCTACGACGATGACGACTCAAAGCGCATGGTGCGCGACATTATGCAGGCGCTCGGCATCGAGCAAAAGCAGTTCCCCATCAACATGATCCGCAGCAAGATCAGCTCGGCCAAAAACGCCATGATCGGGCCCGAGGACATGCTCAAATCCGCCGACAGCCCTAATGACAAAAAGGCCGCGCAAGTCTACCTGGAGCTGGAGCGCCGCCTGCGTGCCGCCAACGCCATGGACTTCGACGACCTGCTTGTGCGCACACTCGAGCTGCTGCGCACCCGCCCCGAGGTGCTCGACAAGTACCAGGAGCGCTTCCGCTACATTAGCGTCGACGAGTATCAGGACACCAACCACGTCCAGTACGAGATCGCCAACCTGCTGGCCGCCAAGTACCAAAACCTCATGGTTGTGGGCGACGACGACCAGTCCATTTATAGCTGGCGTGGCGCTGACATCACCAATATCCTGGACTTCGAGAAGGATTTTAAAAACTGCAAGACCGTCAAGCTGGAGCAGAACTACCGCTCCACGGGTCATATCCTGAGCGCCGCCAACGCCGTGGTGCGTCACAACTCGCAGCGCAAGGACAAGCGCCTGTTTACGGCCGAGGGCGACGGTGAAAAGATTCAGGCCTTCCAGGCAAGCGATGAACGCGACGAGGGCCGCTGGATTGCCGGCGAGATCGAAAAGCTGCATTCCAAGGGCACGAGCTACGACGACATCGCCGTGTTCTACCGCACCAACGCCCAGTCGCGTATTCTCGAAGATATGTTCCTGCGTGCGGGCGTGCCCTACAAGATCGTGGGCGGCACGCGATTCTTCGACCGCGCCGAGATCCGCGACGTCATGGCCTACCTCAAGATGATCGTGAACCCGGCCGACGAGATGAGCGTCAAGCGCGTCATCAACACGCCGCGCCGCGGCATCGGCTCCACCTCGATCCAGAAGATCGAACAGCTGGCGCGCGACAACCGTTGCTCGTTCTTCCAAGCCTGCGAGATTGCGACGGCCGAGACGGGCATGTTTAGCGCCAAGGTGCGCAACGGCCTGTCGAGTTTTGTGGCGCTGGTGCGCGAGGGTCGTCGCATGGACGGCGAGCTCAAGGACGTCGTCGAGATGATTGTCGACAAGACGGGCCTGCTGCAGGCGTTCCGCGCCGAGGGCACCATGGAGTCCGAGAGCCGCGCCGAGAACATTCAGGAATTCCTGGGCGTTGCAGCCGAATTTGAGGAGACGCACGAGGATATCGAGGGTACGCTCGAGAGCCTAGAAGAGCTGCGCGCGGCCGGTGTTGCCGACGTACCGGCCGGCGCCAAGTCCGAGCCCGTCGTGGTGAGCGCGCCTGCGCCTGAACCGGGGCCGTCTGCCCCGGCATCCTCGTTTGAGGCGCTCGTTGGCGCGCGTGATGCCGCGGGTTCCAATCCGCTCGATAGCCTGGCGGCCCCGGCGCTTTCTCCGCAGGATGCCCTGGCCGCCGCCATCGCGGGCAACGCGTATGCCGCGCCGACGGAGTTGCCGGCGGGCGCCGTGCATGCCGACGAGATCGAGCGCACCTACGGTCCGCTCACCTGCAAGGCGCTGCCGGCACTCATGGAGTGGCTGGCCCTGCGCTCCGACTTGGATTCCCTGGCCGGCGAGACGCATGCCATCACCATGATGACCATCCACTCCGCCAAGGGCCTGGAGTTCCCCGCGGTGTTCGTGGCCGGCATGGAGGAGGGCATCTTCCCGCACGTGCACGACTTTGGCGGCAGCGATGACCCGGGCAAGCTCGAGGAGGAGCGTCGCCTGGCCTACGTTGCCATCACGCGTGCCCGTAAGCGACTGTTCTTGACCTATGCGGCCACACGTCGCACCTACGGTTCGACTTCTGCCAACCCGCGCTCGCGCTTCCTCAACGAGATTCCGTTTGAGGATATCGAGTTTAGCGGTATCGGCTCTGCCGGTTTTGAGGGCACGGGCTGGGAGAAGCGCGGCGACCGTCACGGCACCTTTGGCTCGGGCATGGGCTCGGACATGTATGGCGGCAAGGTGTTTGGCTCGCATACGCGCTCGACCGGCGGTTCCGGTTCGCGCGGCGGATCGAGCTTTGACGATTTCTTTGGCGGCAGCAGCTACGGGACCGAGCGCCATCGTGGGGTTTCGCCCGATGCCGGCCGTGTTGCCTCGACCTTTGGCTCGGGCGCGCCGCGAGCCAAAAAGCCCTCGTCCAAGGTGTCCCCGACGGTGGAGCGCAAGGTCGATCGCGCCAGCGCATCGCAGGACTTTGCCGCGGGCGATACCGTGAGCCACAAGACCTTTGGCACGGGTACCGTGATCTCGGTCGCTGGAGACATGATCGAGGTCCAATTCGAAAAGACCGGCCAGACCAAAAAGCTGATGAAGGGTTTTGCACCGATCGTCAAGCTGTCGTAATCCCGGCGGACCTGGGCGGGCGTATGGGGCAACATCGCCTGCTCGGGCAGTCCTGCGCAAGACGGAGGCCACATTAAGTGGCCTCCTTTGCGTGCGGAACTCGCGATCGATGTTGCCCCATACGCCCGCCCAGGTCCTTAGATAACGTTGCTTGCGAACGTCGCTCTGCTCGTTCGCTTTTTGATCTGGAGAGCCGGGTGGGCTGATATATAGATATGAGTAGGGGCTCCTCCGTTGATGAACGGGGGGAGCCCCTTGTTGTGTTTTGAATGGTGCGCTTGGCTTTGATGATTGATGATTTTATACGATTTAGTATAATTTCAGATAGATACTAAAATGTAACTGAAATGAAAACGGTGAGTGGACATGCTGCTAAATTGTCTCCCTAAAAGACTCTTCTCTTTAGAGCTCGCCATCGACTCAGAGCCAGTTGAGATGCAGATTCCTCGCATGTATCTTGAGTGGTTTTCGCTTCGCTTGGCACGACTCGGCATGTCTGAGCAAGGCCGTTTTATTGTTGCGGAACCAAAAGAACCGCCCAGTGTCATTTCGGCGCGAAATCTCGTCAATGCAGTGCGCAAGATAGATGCTCGCCCGGTGGCAATTTGCTGGGATGCTATGGATTTAGGTTTTATGCGCGCGCTTTCTTCGGAGGGGGTCGCATATATCCGAGATGAGCGAAATGCGTTTCTGCCGTTTATCGGAGCCGTTATTTCCGATGAGGTGCTGGGTGCTTCTCCCTCTGCTTCGCTTTCGCCCCAATCTCAACGAATCGTTCTAAATCTCATCGCGGGACGATGGGTTGACTGCTCCGCCGGCGACCTAGCGCGTCTGTGTGGCAAAAGCGCGGCAAGCGTCAGCGGCTATCTTTCGGAAATCGCTGCTATAGCTCCTGGGTTGATTATGCGGGACGGCAAAAAGCGTATATTGTGCGACGCCGGGCTGTCGACCGAGACGTTGCTGGATGGGTTTGAGGACTATTTTCGCACGCCAGTTATAGAACGCATTCGGCTTAAGGGGACAATCAACAGGGTAGAATTGCGGGCCGTTGATGCGCTGCTTTCCGGTGTGTCTGCCCTTAGCTATATGTCCGACCTTGCCCATGAAGACTCTGCTCCAACCATTGCTCTCGAAAAGTATCAGCTAGAGGCCTTAAAAGAGCATATGGGCGACAGATGGTTGGAGGCCCAGTGGTACGAACCGGCTGCTATCGAGATTGAGGTCTGGTCGTATCCCGTGGACGAGCCGTCCGATGTTAGTTTTGACACGACGGGTTTGCAATGTGTCGACCCGTTCTCCTTATACGTTGCCTGCGCAAAAACGAATTACAAAGACGACCGTCTGCTCGATGCGGTCGAACAGCTCAGGAGGGCGATATGCCAAAAGTGAGGGGAATAGAGCGATTTGCCGACGCCATGAGCAGTTGCAAAGGTGGTTACGTCCTTATTGGTGGAGGGGCCTGCAGCGTTCTATTTGACAGCGAAGGTGATTCGTTTAGGGCAACCGAAGATTTGGATGTCGTCGTAATTGTTGATGGGGAAGGCGTTGAATTCGCCACTGCATTGTGGGCATTTATCAAAGCAGCTGGATACGAGGTTGGAAAGGTCGGCGATGGAAAGTGCACTTACTATCGGTTCTGTTTGCCCAAAGGATCAAGGCGAGCCCTAGACTATCCCGGTCAAATCGAGTTGTTTGCCCGACATCCTGATTTTGTGCTCGAAGATGAAATGAGCGAGGTAGCTCCTCTTTCCTTTGACGGGGCGATATCGAGTCTTTCCGCCATTATTCTCGACGATGGCTACTACGAATTTATTCGCGACAACGCAACGAACGTAGAGGGCATCACGTTGCTCGATGCGCTCCATATCATCCCCCTCAAGATGCGTGCGCACATTGATATCAACAGGAGCTATGAAGAAGGGCGTCATTGCAACGATATAGATCGGCGGAAGCATCGTTCAGATGTTGCTCGACTTGCCGGTTTGTTGTCGTCCTCAGTGCGTTTGGAGCTAACGGGGCAAATGAGGGTTGATGCGGAGGATTTTCTTACGGACTTTACTTCGTATGCAAATCGGCAGACCAACCGTAAGGAAAGGGCGCGGCTTCAGGACACGTTATCGTTTCTCGAAAAGGTCTATCTATAGGCACCTTGATTCGTTATGTATAGCAGGGGCTCTTCCGTTGATGAACGGAAGAGCCCCTTGTTGCTTTTTGATTGTCGTAACTAGTCAGAGGCTCACCGGGACGGGGCGCGGGATTTGGTCGATCGCGAGTTCCGCACGAGCCGGAGAGCACTTAATGTGCTCTCCGTGCGAGCAGGACTGTCCGAGC